>CAZQLF010000146.1:0-6952 GCA_964594035.1 uncultured Rhodospirillaceae bacterium
GAGTTCTTCTTCCAGATCCACGACCCGTCGACGCCGAACCGCCAGGGCAACGACCGGGGCACCAGCTACCGCTCGGCGATCTACTATACCAGCGACGAGCAGAAGCGCGTCGCGCTGGACACCATCGCCGACGTCGACGCCTCGGGCCTCTGGCCGGCCAAGGTGGTGACCGAGGTCGAGCCCGTCGGCGACTTCTGGGAGGCCGAGCCCGAGCACCAGGATTATCTGGAGCGATATCCTCACGGCTACACCTGCCACTTCGCCCGGCCGAACTGGGTGCTGCCGAAGCGTAGCGAGCAGCGGCTGGCGAGTTGAGGCTACGGATCGAGACCTCTCCCCGCAGGGGCGAGGTCTAAGAAGCCAACACCCGCGTAATCGCAATCTCCCGGCATCGCACGAACCCCAGCCGCTCATACAGCGCGATCGCCTTCGTGTTCGCCTTGCCGACATGCAGGAAGGACCGGGCGCCGTCGCGCCGCTGCTGGCGCACGACCTGCCAGATGATGCTTTCGGCATAGCCGCGGCCCCGGAATTCGGGGTGGGTGCAGACCGCGCTGACCTCGGAAAAGCCGGTGAGCTTTATCCGCTCGCCGCCCATGGCGATCAGTTCGCCTGAGGGCGAGCGGATGCCGAGATAGCCGCCCATGCGCCAGGTTTGCGGCCGGAAGAAGCCGGGGAAGGCGAGGTCGGTCAGGGCGACCATCTCGTGGGCGTTGGCCTCGGACATTTCTATAATGTCCGCGGCTGGCTCTGGCGGGTCGAAATCGTCGGGCAGGGCCATTTGCGGGCAGGTCATCCGATCGGTCGGGATCAAGCCGGGCACGGCCGGAAAATCGCTACCGAACAGCCAGACGGCCTCGCCCGGCGCGAGAAGCGACCGGAGCGCCTCCATCGCGGCTTCGCTGGGCTCGGCGACGGTCGCAAAGGGTGCCACCTCGGCGGGGTAGCGCCGGACAGGCTCGTCGCCGATGGCGAGATCGCTGTGCGCGGTGGCCAGCGCGGCCCGGATCGGGTCGGCGAACAGATGGTCCGGCAGCAGGTTGCTCATTCAGGGGCGCCGCCCTCGCGCCGGAGCAGGGCCAGCTGGGTATGGCCCCAATGGGGCCCCTGCCTGGGCTTCGCGTCCTTGTGCAGCACCCGATGGCATGGCACGGCGAAGGCAAGATTGTTGGTGGCGCAGACGCTGCCCACCGCCCGGCCGGCCCGGGGCGTTCCCGCCTTGATGGCGATATCGGAATAGCTGGCAGTCTCACCGGCCGGGATTTCCCGTATCGCCGCGAAGACCTTCTTCTGGAATTCGGTGCCCCTGATATCGAGCTGAATGTCCAGCACGCCTTCGGGTTCATCGATATAGCCGATGACCCGCTCGAGCAGCGCCTTGTCGTCGGCGCGGACCAGATGGCCCCTGGGCAGCTGCCTCCGCACATTGCGCAGCAGCCGCTCTGGCTCAGCCCCAAGCTGGATCGAAATCACGCCTTTGTCGCTCCAGGCGACCAGCGTGGGGCCCAAAACGGATTCGCCTTCCGCATAGCGGATTTCCTCATTGGGAATCTGCGGCTCGTCCGGCAGGCGCTTGCCGCGCCTCGGTGGTGGCGTTCTGGCCATGAGTCCTCGCGAATGCGGGGCATTCACCTATCAAGGAATGGCGTCGGGCGCCATCGTTCCGGCCCCCTCCGCTTTACTCGACCGAAGAGATCGTTTAGCTGACACGCGGACCCTATCGGTATCTTCAAAACCCATCGAAACTTGAAGAAAATGCGGAAATTCGCGACCTTTATGCAATTTTCGCAAATGGCGGGCGGCTCGGACACAGGGAGAGGTTAGTGCTGGCGATATTGGACAAGCTTCAGCGGCAGCGCGATGCCGCCAGGGCCGGCGGCGGCCATAAGAGAATCGAGGCCCAGCACGCCAAGGGCAAGCTGACGGCGCGGGAACGGCTGGAGGTCCTGCTCGACGAAGGTTCGTTCGAGGAATGGGGCATGTTCGTCGAACATCGCTGCGCCGATTTCGGCATGAACGACCAGAAAGTGCCAGGTGACGGCGTCGTCACCGGCTACGGCACCATCGACGGGCGGCCGGTGTTCGTCTTCTCCCAGGACTTCACCGTGTTCGGCGGCTCGCTGTCGGAGGCGCACGCCGAGAAGATCTGCCGGATCATGGACCAGGCGATGAAGGTCGGCGCGCCGGTGATCGGGCTGAACGACTCGGGCGGCGCCCGCATCCATGAGGGCGTGGCCTCGCTCGGCGGCTATGCCGAGGTGTTCCAGCGCAACGTCATGGCCTCCGGCGTCGTGCCGCAGATTTCGCTGGTCATGGGGCCCTGCGCCGGCGGCGCGGTTTATTCCCCCGCCATGACCGACTTCATCTTCATGGTGAAGGACAGCTCCTACATGTTCGTGACCGGCCCCGACGTGGTGAAGACCGTCACGCACGAGATCGTGACCCAGGAAGAGCTGGGCGGCGCGGTCACCCACACCACCAAGTCGGGCGTCGCCGACCTGGCGTTCGAGGACGATGTCGAGGCGCTGCTGGAGCTGCGCCGCTTCATGAGCTTCCTGCCGTCGTCGAACCGCGAGAAGGCGCCGATCCGCGAGACGGCGGACCCGTCCGACCGGCTGGACATGTCGCTCGACACGCTGATCCCGGCCAACCCGAACAAGCCCTACGACATGCAGGAGCTGATCCTGAAAGTGGTCGACGAGGGCGATTTCTTCGAGATCCAGCCGGGCTTTGCCCGCAACATCATCACCGGCTTCGCCCGCATGGGCGGCCAGACGGTCGGCATCATCGCCAACCAGCCGATGGTGCTGGCCGGTTGCCTCGATATCGACAGCGCCCGCAAAGCCGGGCGTTTCGTACGATTCTGCGACTGTTTCGAGATCCCGATCGTCACTTTCGTCGACGTTCCAGGCTTCCTGCCGGGCACGGCGCAGGAATATGGCGCGATCATCAAGCACGGCGCCAAGCTGCTCTTCGCCTATGCCGAGGCGACGGTGCCGAAGGTAACCGTGATCACCCGCAAGGCCTATGGCGGCGCCTATGACGTCATGAGCTCCAAGCATCTGCGCGGCGACGTGAACTATGCCTGGCCCACGGCGGAGATCGCGGTGATGGGGCCGAAGGGAGCGGTGGAGATCATCTTCCGCGCCGATATCGGCGATGCGGAGAAGATCGCGCAGCGCACCGAGGAATATCGCGCCAAGTTCGCCACGCCCTTCGTAGCCGGGGCGCGCGGTTTCATCGACGATGTGATCATGCCGCATTCCACGCGCCGTCGGATCTGCCGCAGCCTTGCCATGCTGCGGGGCAAGAAGCTCGATAACCCTTGGAAAAAACACGATAATATCCCGCTCTGATGGTCAGGAAAGCGAACACGGGCAAGGCGGCGAGCGACGAGCCGGCCGCGGTGAAAAAAGACGCGAAACCGCCCTTCGCCAAGATCCTGATCGCCAACCGCGGCGAGATTGCCTGCCGTGTCATTCGCACGGCGCGGGCCATGGGCATCAAGACCGTGGCTGTCTATTCCGAGGCCGATGCCGACGCCGCCCATGTGCGCGAGGCGGATGAGGCGTTTGCGATCGGGCCCGCGCCCTCCGCCCAGAGTTATCTTTCGATCGAGAATATCATGGCGGCGGTCAAAGCGAGCGGCGCGCAAGCCGTGCATCCGGGCTATGGCTTCCTGTCGGAGAACCGCGCCTTCGCTGCCGCACTGGAGAAAGCAGGCGTCACATTCATCGGTCCTCCGCCCGGCGCGATTGCCGCCATGGGCGACAAGATCGAATCCAAGAAGCTGGCCCAGAAGGCGGGGGTCAACACCGTTCCTGGCCATCTCGGCGTCATCAAGGATGCCGACGAGGCGGTGAAAATCGCGCGGGCCGTCGGCTATCCGGTGATGATCAAGGCCTCAGCCGGCGGTGGCGGCAAGGGCATGCGCCTGGCGCACAACGACGTCGAGACGCGGGAGGGCTTTCGCACGGCGACGGGGGAAGCGAAATCGAGCTTCGCCGACGACCGTGTCTTCATCGAGAAGTTCATCGAGGAGCCGCGCCATATTGAGATCCAGGTGCTGGCGGACGCCCATGGCACCTGCCTCTACATCGGCGAGCGCGAATGCTCGATCCAGCGCCGCCACCAGAAGGTGATCGAGGAAGCGCCGAGCCCCTTCCTGGATGCCAAGACGCGCGCCGCCATGGGCGAGCAGGCGGTGGCACTGGCCAGGGCCGTGGGCTATCGCTCCGCCGGGACGGTGGAGTTCATCGTCGACGGCAAGCGAAATTTCTATTTCCTGGAGATGAACACGCGCCTCCAGGTCGAGCATCCGGTGACCGAGATGGTGACCGGCATCGATCTGGTGGAGCAGATGATCCGGATCGCTGCCGGCGAGCCCATCGCCTTCAAGCAGAAGGACGTGAAGCTCAACGGCTGGGCCATCGAGGCGCGGGTTTATGCCGAAGATCCGCTGCGCAATTTCCTGCCGTCGATCGGCCGGCTGACACGCTATCGCGAGCCCATCGCCGGACGCACGGTGCGTATCGACAGCGGCGTCTTTGAAGGAGCGGAGATCAGCGTCTACTACGATCCGATGATAGCCAAGCTGATCGGCTATGGCGAAGACCGCAACCACGCCATCACCGCCATCACCGCGGCGCTGGATGCCTATCAGATCCGCGGCGTCAGCCACAACATTCCCTTCCTGACCGCCCTGCTGCTGCATCCGCGCTTCGGCGCCGGCAGATTGACTACCGGGTTCATCGCCGAGGAATTTCCCGGTGGCTTTCAGGCCGCCAGTCCCAGCGAGGAGGAACGCCGGCTGCTCTTCGCCGTGGCAGCCGTGATTCATCATCGCACCGAACTGCGCGATGGCCAGATCAGCGGGCGGCTGAGCCCGGCGAAGGAAAACAGCGGCGCGGATTATGTGGTGGTCCTGGGCCTGAATCATGCGCCGGTCACCGTGGCGGAGACCGCGGGCGGCCACGCGGTCATCGGTGCCGCGGGTAGCACCGAACTGATCGGCGATTGGCAGCCAGGTGACACCCTCTATCGCGGCCGGGCCGACGGCAAGCCAATCGCCGTGCAGGTCGACCGCGTGGGTATCGGCTGGCGGCTGAGCCACGGCGGCGTCACCCTCGATCTGAAAGTGATGACGCCTCGGGCCGCCGAGCTGACGAAGCTGATGCCGGTGAAACAGGCGGCCGACCTGTCGCGTTTTCTTCTGTCACCCATGCCAGGCCTGCTGGTCTCTCTTGCCGTCAAATCGGGCGAGGAGGTGAAGGCGGGGCAAGAGCTGGCGGTGGTCGAGGCGATGAAGATGGAGAACCTGCTGCGCGCCGAGCGCGACGGGAAGGTCGGGAAGCTGCATGCAGCACCCGGCGACAGTCTCGCCGTCGACCAGGCCATCCTCGAATACGAATGACGGCGCGGCTGGTTCGAATCCGTGGCAAGGTCCAGGGCGTGTGGTACCGCTCCTGGACAGTGGAGGAGGCGGCCAAGCGCGGCTTGCGCGGCTGGGTGCGCAACCGCCACGACGGCAGCGTGGAGGCACTCTTCGCCGGCGATCCGGCGAAGATCGACGAGATGATCGCAGCCTGCCGCACGGGGCCACGCCTGGCACGCGTCGACAACATCGCCAGCGAACCCACTGTCGAGGAACCACCGGCGGGTTTCGAACAGCGCCCGACCGCCTAGGTCAGTCGCCGAACACTTGGGCGAAGGCGGATTTCATCGCCATGTCGAGCTCGGCTGGCGAAATCAGGATGCCGAGATCGTGCAGCGAGGTGACGCCGAATTGCGGGCCGCTGATGCCGCAGGGAACGATGCCGGCAAAATGCGAGAGATCCGGCTCATGGTTGAGGGAAACACCATGCATCGTCACCCAATGGCGGATGCGAACGCCGATAGCGGCGATCTTGTCTTCCCGGCCGTGGTGCGCGACCCAGATGCCAATGCGGCCCTCGCGCCGTTCGCCCTTTATATTGAAGCGGGCCAGGGTGCGGATGAGCCATTCCTCGAGATTGTGGACATAGGCCTTCACATCCGGCCCGCGGCGCCTCAGGTCCAGCATCACATAGCCGATGCGCTGGCCGGGGCCGTGATAGGTGTATTGACCGCCCCGGCCGCTGCGGTGGACGGGAAAGCGGCTCGGCGCCAGCAGGTCGGCTGCATTGGCGCTGGTGCCGGCCGTGTAGAGGGGCGGATGCTCCAGTAGCCAGGCCAGCTCCGGCGCCGATCCCTCACGGATATCGGCCACGCGCTGGTCCATCAGCGCCAGCGCTGCCTCGTACTCGACCGGTCGATCATCAATGCGCCATTCCATGGGGTGAACAGGGCCTTAAGGGCACTTCCGCTTGATTGCAACTGGCCGATTTGGTATTCCCGGCGGCGCCTGATTACAAGCGGTCGTGGCGGAACTGGTAGACGCGCAGCGTTGAGGTCGCTGTGGGTGCAAACCCGTGGAAGTTCGAGTCTTCTCGACCGCACCAATGAGGTGAGGGCCTACCGGCAAGCGTAGGCCCTTTTTCATCCCAGCGGGAAGATGTGGGTCACCGGGGTTACCCCTCGCGTCCCAAAAACGCTTAGCCGTCCTATGCTGGCACAGGCCGACATGACAAGCCGGCTGTGCGAATTTGCGATTGGTGGCTTAAACCAATCAAAGCCCTCATTGATCATCGCCAGCGGCAAGGTGCGAGCCTGCTGCACGCGGCCCATGCTATCGATCGGGCGAGGCTGCCACCTGCGGCCTACAGAATTCAGCCTTGTTTCAAATTGATTGGACGCACATACGCGCTCCCCCTCCATCGGGAGGATTGCGAAATCATTTTCGATGCGCTCGATGACGCAGCCTTCGCCTTGTTCACGTCCGGCCAAGACATAGATGACGGGCAAAGCCCCGGGTGATTGGCAGAGCCGCTGCTTGGCTTCCTCATAGTTTCCGGCGCCTTCAAATACCTTCCCC
>CAZQLF010000147.1:0-6928 GCA_964594035.1 uncultured Rhodospirillaceae bacterium
GGATCCTGACTTTCGGCGACGATGTCGACGTCACCGCGCGCTGGACCCCCAGCGGCCAGCAGGTCATCGTCATCGCCGATAGCGGGACCCACAGGCGCGTCGGCCTCTGGCTGCTGGAAAGCAGCCTGATCCACTGGTTCTTCGACGATCCCGCCATCCAGATCGACGATGCCTTCATCCCCGGCAATTCGGGCTCCATGATCGTGACATACAGCCGGCAGGGCGCTTCCCACGCCATGCTGTTCGACGTCGCCACGCGCCGCCGAACGCCATGGCCGGACGTGGCCGGCGCCACGCTGTTGCCGCTGGCCCCGCTTTCGGCGGATAGCTGGGTGGCGCGTTTCTTACACGCCCGCCAGCCCGCCGATCTGATGCGCGTCACGCTTGGCGCAGGAAAGGTCACCGCCGCCGCCAGCATCACGGGCCTGCCCAAACTGCCGGGCAACCTGACCGACGAGCTGATCGCACCGGAAGAGATGCGCTGGAATTCCAGCGATGGGCTTTCGATCCAGGGCTGGCTCTATCGCGCGCGAGCAGCGGTGAAGGGCACCATCGTCGATATCCATGGCGGGCCCACCTGGCATGTCGAGAACCGCTTCGATACCCAGACCCAGTATCTCCTGCGTCGCGGCTTCAACGTCTTCGTGCCCAATTATCGCGGCAGCACCGGCTTCGGCCTCAGCTTCCAGGAAGCGATCCGCAAACAGGGCTGGGGCGGTGCGGAGCAGGAGGATATCCGCACCGGTATCGCGGCCCTGATCGAGAAGGGTGTGGCTGCCAAAGGCAAGGTTGGCGTGACCGGCGTCTCCTATGGCGGCTATTCCAGCTGGTGGGCGATCACCCACTTCCCGCCGGAGCTGGTTGCGGCGGCTGCACCCGTCTGCGGCATGACGGATCTGGTGGTGGACTACGAGACCACCCGGCCCGATCTGCGTCCCTACAGTGAGGAGATGATGGGCGGCTCCCCCGGCCAGGTGCCGCAGCGTTATCGCGAGCGCTCGCCCATCCATTTCGTTGCCAGCATCAAGGGCAAGCTGCTGATCGTCCAGGGCATGCGCGATCCCAATGTGACGCCGGAGAATATGACCGCCGTGCGCCGCGCGCTGGATGAGGCCAAAATTCCCTATGAGGTGCTGACCTTCGAGGATGAGGGCCACGGCATTCGCAAGCGCGCCAACAAACGCATTCTTTACAAGCGTCTGGCCGATTTCTTCGAATCCGCCTTTGCTGCGCCGTCCTGAGCCGCCGCGCTTCGCTCAGCCCGAATAATAGGGTAAGAGTGCCGGCCATGGACCTGTTCGAGCGCGAATTCGAGGAGCACCTCGCCGTGGCCGCGGCCAGCAAGGCCGCCCTGGGCCCGTCATTCCGGCGCATGCTCGATGCCTGGGTTCGGTGCATTCGTGGCGGCGGCAAGATCATGTTCTTCGGCAATGGCGGTAGTGCGGCCGATGCCCAGCATCTGGCGACCGAGCTTGTCGTGCGCTATCGCCAGGACCGTGCGCCGATCGCAGCGTTGGCACTCACCACCGATAGTTCGGCCCTCACCGCCGGCGGCAACGATCTGGGGTTCGAGCGCGTCTTTGCCCGCCAGGTCGAAGCGCTGGGGCGGCCCGGCGATATCGCGCTCGGCATTTCCACATCCGGACGCAGTGCCAATGTGATCCAGGCGCTGGAGATGGCGAGGCATCTCGGCCTCGTTGCCGCGGCACTGGGTGGCGGCGATGGCGGTCGTCTGCCCGGGCTTGCCGACCCTCTTATTCTGGTGCCGGCGAAGAAGGCCGACCGCGTCCAGGAAATGCATATCGCCATCGGCCAGATGCTCTGCGCCGGTCTGGAGCAGGAGCTGGGGCTCGTATGAGCGCCGATCACGCCCTCGTCGAGCGGCTGGGCAAGGCCCGCGTCCTCGTATTGGGCGACGTCATGCTGGACCGCTATGTCTATGGCTCGGTCGACCGCATGTCGCCGGAGGCGCCGGTACCGGTGCTGCGCCAGGAAAGCCAGCGCGCCATGGCTGGCGGGGCAGGCAATGTCGCGCGCAATGTGGCGGCCTTCGGCGGCAAGGTCGTGCTGATCGGACTCGTCGGTGACGACGATGCGGGGCGGGAGCTCGCCGCCATGCTGGATGATGAACCCGGGATTGCCAGCCGCCTGATCGTCGATCCCGCCCGGACGACCACGGTGAAGACGCGCTTCGTTGCCGGCCGCCAGCAATTGCTGCGCGTGGATGGCGAGACAGCGAAATCCGCGACCGGGTCTGCGGCCGCGGCCCTGCAGAAGGCCCTCGATGAGGCACTCGGCAGCGTCGATATCGTCCTGCTCTCCGATTATGCCAAGGGGGTGCTGGGCGAGGAGACCTTGCAGCGCGCCATCGCCCGCATCCACGGCGCAGGCAAGCGCCTCGTCGTCGATCCCAAGAGCCGCGATTTCCGCCGCTATGCCGGCGCCGATCTTCTGACGCCCAACCGTGGTGAGCTGGCAATCGCGACAGGCATTGCGGGCGACGACGATGACTCGGTCGCTTCCGCCGCGCGCCAGGCCATGAAGGCGGCCAATGTCGGCGCGGTACTGGTAACCCGTGGCGAGCGCGGCATGACACTGGTCGCAGGCGATGCCCCGCCCTTGCATCTGGCGGCGGAAGCGCGCGAGGTCTTCGATGTCTCGGGCGCGGGCGACACCGTCATCGCCGTGCTGGCGGCGGCTCTCGCCGTCGGCGCCGATCTGCCCCAGGCGGCGCGCCTGGCGAATACCGCCGCCGGCATTGCGACGGGCAAGCTCGGCACCGCTGTGGTGCACGCTGCCGATCTCCTGGGCGCGCTTCAGGCACGCGACGTGCTGGCGAGCGAAGCCAAGGTGGTGGCGCTGGAAACCGCACTGGAACGCATCCAGCGCTGGCGGGCGTCGGGGGAGAAGATCGCCTTCACCAATGGCTGCTTCGATCTCATTCACCCGGGCCATGTCTCGCTGCTGAGCCAGGCACGCGCTGCCGCCGACCGTCTGATCGTCGGATTGAACAGCGATGCCTCGATCCGCCGGCTGAAGGGCGCGGGCCGTCCGGTGCAGAACGAAACCGCGCGCGGCATCGTGCTCGCCTCCATGGGTGCGGTCGACCTCGTGTTGCTGTTTGAGGAGGACACGCCCATCGAACTCATCCGCGCCGTTCGCCCGGATGTGCTGGTGAAGGGCGCGGACTACCGGGTCGACCAGGTGGTGGGTGCCGACGTGGTACAGGCGGCCGGTGGCCGGGTCATGCTGGCCGAGCTTCTGCCGGGCCACAGCACGAGCGGCACCATCGCGCGCGCCGGCGGCAAGGTGCGCGTATGATTTTGGTCACTGGCGGTGCCGGTTTCATCGGCTCCAACGTGGTTGCGGCACTCGCCGCGCGTGGCGAGCGTGTCGTGGTCTGCGATTCCTTCGCCAGCACCGACAAATGGCGCAACATCGCCAAGCATGAGGTTGCCGAAATCATTGCCCCCGGCCAGTGTCTCGACTGGCTCACGCGCCGGCACGACAAGGTGCGCGGCGTGGTGCATCTGGGCGCGATCTCCTCCACCACTGAAAGCGATATCGACGCGCTGGCCGACAACAACGTGCGTCTCTCTCTGGCGCTGTGGGATTTCTGCACGGCCGTCGACAAGCCGTTCATCTATGCCTCATCGGCCGCGACTTATGGCGACGGCACGGCAGGCTTCGATGATGACGGCCGGCCGGAAGCGCTGGCGAAGCTGAAGCCGCTCAACGCCTATGCCTGGAGCAAGCATGTGGTCGACCGCAGCATCGCGCGGCGGGTTGCGGCCGGCGAACCTTCGCCCTCGCAATGGGTCGGTCTGAAATTTTTCAACGTCTATGGCCCCAACGAGTATCACAAGGGCTCCATGCGCAGCGTGCTGGTCCAGCTTCATGCCCAGGCGAAGACCACGGGCAGGCTGCGCCTGTTCAAATCGCACCAGCCGGATTGCCCCGATGGCGGGCAACTGCGCGACTTCGTCTATTCGCGCGACTGCGCGCAGGTTGTGCTGTGGCTGCTCGACCATCCGAAGGTCAGCGGCCTCTTCAATTTCGGCAGCGGCAAGGCGCGCAGCTTCCTCGACGTCGCCAAGGCGCTCATGGCGGCACTGCCGAAGCTGAAGCTTGAGGTCGAGTTCTTTGAGATGCCGGAGCAGTTGCGCGGCGCGTATCAGTACAAGACCGAAGCGCCGATGAAGCGCCTGACGGCCGCGGGCTACAAAGGCCCCTTCACCCCGCTCGAAGACGGCGTGAAGGACTACATCGCCAGCTTCCTCGAGAAGCCGGATCCGTATCTTTAGTCTTTCATTTCTTCTCCCTCGCCGCCACAACAGTGGGGGAGAGGGTCGGGGTGAGGGGGCGTTCGGTTCCGATCTTGCCCACCCTCACCCCAACCCTCTCCCGCCCGGGCGGGAGAGGGAGTGCGCTTAGCGCCGCAACGCCGCAAGCACCATCTCAGGCGACAGGTCTTCCAGGCAGCGGTGATGGCCGAGAGGGCAGACCCGCTTATTGCACGGGCTGCAAGCGAGGCCGAGGCGCAGCACGCGCGCCTTCGCGTTATGCGGGCCGGTGCGCCCAGGATCGGAAGGACCAAACAGCGCCACCTGCGGGCGGCCGAGGGCGGCACCCAAATGCATCAGTCCGGAATCGTTGCTGACAAGCGCATCGGCAAGGCTGAGAAGGGCCACGGCTTGATCGAGGCTGGTGCGTCCGGTGAGATTCTCATCGCAGGGAATTGAGCTTGCGATCTCGCGGTCGCCGGCCGAGCCGAACAACCAGACTTTCCAGCCTTCCTTGCGTTTGGCCTCCGCCAGCGCCGCAAAGTGCCGGGCCGGCCAGCGCTTGGCCGGGCCATACTCCGCACCCGGCGCGATCGCCAGCAGCGGCGCGCTCGCGCGTTGCAGGCCGAGAGCGCCGAGCGCTTCTTCAACCGCGCCAGCCGGCAGCGTGAGACGCGGCTCCGGTGCCGCACTCCGCCAATCGGCCAGCGCCAGATAGCTTTCGACTTGCGGCAATGCCGCTTTCTTCCGCACCTCGTTCAGCAACAGTCTTCGTAGCCTGCCGCCATAGCCGCGCCGCCGCGGAATTCCTGCCCAGTATGGTACGAGCGCCGATTTGACCGAGCCCGGCAGCACAAGCGCGAGATCGTAGCCCGTGGCATGCAGCGCATGCCCCTGGCGCAGGCGCTGGGCGAGACCGAGCTCGCCATGGCCGAGCGGTTGCTCGATGCCCTGGCGCACTTCCGGCATGAAGCGCAGCAGCGGCGCCGTCCAGCGCGGGGCCAGCACATCGATGGCTGCAGCCGGATGTTGCTGGCGCAGAACCGCGAACAGGCTTTGCGCCATGACCATGTCGCCGACCCAGGCCGGGCCGATGACGAGGATGCGCGAAACTGTGGCGGTCACGATTCCCGTCAGGCGAGATAATGGTCGACGCCGCGCTGGGCGCGAACGACACCCGAGGCGATCGTCTGCTCCAGCCGGGCGAAATTCGCAGCCTCGCGGCTGCGGTCCTGGGCGCGATGCCAGAGATGCAACACCGGCACCGCCCAGCGCGTGGCGCGGCGCTTTCGCCCGGCGTTCAGCAGACGCTGGACGAAATCGCTGTCCTCGTATCCCCAGCCGGTGAAATCTTCATCGAAGCCGTTGATGGCCAGAAAATCCTCGCGCCAGGCAGCGAGATTGCAGGTCTTGGCTCCCGCCCAGCCCGGCTGATGACGGCTCCAATCCACCAGCCGCAGCACGGGCGTCAGTCGGTTCACCTTGCCGGAGAGGCGCGCCGACAGCCATTCACCCGGCCCCCATTGCCAGAGCGCGATCTGCTCGCCGACCGCCCTCCGCGTGAAGCTCTCGCTCAGGAGAATGCGATTGCCGCTGACGAACCAGCCCGGCTCAGCCAGGCGGCGATGCATGGTGATGAAATCGCTGAGCGGCACGCAGTCGCCGTCGAGGAAGACGAAGTAATCGCCCGTGGCCACCGCTGCCGCCCGGTTGCGGGCCATGGGCGCGCGAAACCCGGCATCTTCCTGCCAGACATGGCGGAGTTCGTAGTTCAGGCCGGGTTTCAGCGCCGCAAGAGCCGACGCCGTCTCGCCCGTCGATCCATCATCGGCGATCAGGACGTCGAAGTCACCCGAATCCTGGGCCGCCAAGCCACGCAGCACGAGGCTCAGCGCATCGGGCCGGTTATAGGTCGTGACGATGACGCTGATCTTCACGCTGATCTTCCCGCTGATCTCCCCGGGGCGCCGGCGACGAAATAGAACAGGGCGATCTGGAAGGCGAAGGAGTGGCCGTCGATGTGATCGAGCAGCGAGGAATTGAATAGGCAACTGAGGGCGAATGCGAGCGTTGCGGCCCGGCCGCGCCAGGCCTCGACCTGCGGCAATCGACCGGCCGAGAGCCAGAGTGCGGCGAACAGGGCAAGCAGCAGCGCGATGCCGACAAAGCCGGTCTGCACGCCGATCATGATGAATTCGTTGTGCGGATTGCTGGTGGCTGCGTGATCATCGATCACGGCCTGGTCATTGTAGGCGATGTTGAAGCTGCCCGTTCCGGTGCCGAGGATCGGGTGGCGCAGGATCGTGGCAACCCCGTGGCGATAGAAACGCATCCTGGCGCCGGCGCTTTCCGTGGCGGCATCTCCCGTGCCATTCGTGCCGTCCACTGCGGTCACGATGCCCGTCATTCGGCCCGCCGTGGTTCCAAGCCACAGGGTGTACCCCGTGGTGGGGCCGTCGGACTGCGAGCTGGCGGCGGGCCGCCAGTGCCGGCGCCTACCTAGGGAAGTTTTTGGCGGCCTCGATCCTGGTTATCGGAGTGGCTTGGGCGCTGGGGACATTATTGACCGCCCTGGGTCTGGATCCGCGCGGCTCGTTCATAGGGACTTATGTCCAGCGGAACGCCCTGGTTGTCGGTTTCATGAT
>CAZQLF010000148.1:0-6916 GCA_964594035.1 uncultured Rhodospirillaceae bacterium
GACCAGGCCTTCGCCGCGCTGGAACAGGCCAACGGCAAGATCGTGGTGGATATCGCCTAGGCGTGGCGCGGCCTTTGTGGTGTTTCACCACGCGGCTATGCTGAGGCTCCGGTATTTTCTCCGAGGGGGAGAAGCCGTGTGGAAACCATCGCATATCGCGCTTGCGGCCGGCGGCGGCCTTGCGGTCGTCATCGGGGGACTCGTCCTATTCGTTGCCCATGGCTGGCTGATCGACGTTCCGCTATTTGGTTTCACGGTCAATGCCACGTCCTGCGGCGCAGATGGCGATGTTCCCGCCAAGGATCGTGCGCCGTATGAAACGGCAGCGCTGGCCTTCACGCGCCTGGTACTGACCGGGCAGCCGAAGGACGCTTACCGGTTGTTCTCCGAGACTGCGAAAGAGAGTGGAACGCTAGCGCAGTTCGCGGCCTATTCCGAGAACATGGCAAAGGAACTCCCCACGATTTCCGGCACGCTGCATGTCGCCCACAGCTATCGCTACGTGACGGCAGGGATCGGAAAGATCGATGGGATAATGTGGGATACCTGCACGCTGACGGCGGGCGATTCGCCCAGCAAACCTGCCGACACCGTCCAGGTGGCTGTGACGGGAATTCCGCTGCAAGCCTATGTCGTCGTCGAGGGCAGCGCCAACGAAACGACCTGGGCAGCCTATCTCTGGATGGTCCCCGAAGGCCGTAACTGGATCGTCCAGCATTTCTATTTCTCCACGGCAGCCCTGGCCGGACGGTCGACGCAGGATATCCTCGCGCTGGCACGCGCGCAGGCGAAGAAGGGAAACATCTTCAACGCCTGGATGCTCTATCGCGGCGCCGTCTCAACCCTCGACGGCGGGCCGAATTTCAAATACGGCCTCGCAGGCGATATCGAGAAGGAGGCGCTTGCGCTCGATGTGCCGGCGGATGTCAAAGGCGCTCCGCCCCATACGTGGAAATCGGGCGACCGCTCGTTCCGGGTCGTCATTGCCCAGGCCGCAGGTTCCGACAAGGACATCGTGCTTTATCTGCGCCAGGAGATCGCCGAGTGGGCCGATACAACGGCACTGGATGCGCAAAACCGGCTTCTCCTCAATGTGCTGCATGCCGCCCATCCCGAGTACAAGGATGCCTTCTCCAAGGTCGTGGTGGAAGCAGTCGTGCCCTCGCACAATGGCGACGGCTATCGCTCGGTGGAGATCGTCAAGCAGCCGGCGAACTAGCGCGGCTAACTCGCGCCGATCACCGCATGGGCGCGGACGGGAAACGTCCCCATGCCCTTGACCTTCGGCGGCACGGCGGAAAAGCGAAAGCCCTGATCAGGCAATTGGCCGAGCGCCCTCATATGCTCGACGATGGGGATGCCGGCGGCGAGCAGCGTTGAATGCACGGGGCGGGTGCCGCCAGTCGTGTCGTCGATATTGTGGGAATCGATGCCGACCAGCACGGCGCCGCGGTCGCGCAGATGGATCGCCGCCTGTTCCGTGAGGAAAGGAAAGCCTTCGAAATACTGGTCGGTGGCCCAATGCCGGTCCCAGCCGGTATTCACCAGTACGGCCCGGCCTTTGACATCGGCACCCTCGAACAGTGCTGCGTCGATGGCGCGGCCTTTGCGCTGCGTGGCGCGAACGACAATACCGGGCAGGTTGGTGATGCTCTCCAACGGCAGGCCTGCGAGATCGATGCCGTCGGGATAGCGATGATAGGGCGTGTCGAGATATGTCCCGGTGTTCGACACCATGTCGATACGCCCGATCTGGAACTCCGTACCCGGTGCATAAAGGCCGCGCGACTTCTCGCGCGACAGGTGATCGCAGATCAGCGGCCCCGGCAGGCCCTTATAGGTGATCATGCCGTGGGTGATGGTGTGGCTGAGGTCGATGATCGAGCCGGTGGTGTGCTTGGTCACGGCGACAGACTTACCACGGGATTGCCGAGGTTAGTACGGCCAGCCGCGGGCAGAGACGGGCGGCAGGCCGATATCGCGGCGGAGGTGGTTGTTGGCGAGGTACGGTTCCGGCAGCTCGCCGGTGGCATCGGGCTCGCCGCCGTTATCGAGACCACCCACCAGCCAGGCCGCAACCCGGCCCATCCACGACCGGCGCGATCGCGCGGTGCGAAGCACCTTCGAGCGCGGCAGCTGCAGATGGCGGAAGGCGTCAGTGTATGAAGCGAACATCGTCATTTCCTCAGCGCCGGGTGATGACGATCTGCAGATACTCGCTGGGCACGATCATCGTCTTGTCGCCCGAGCGGTTGAAGCGCTCCACCACGCCCTTGAGATCGTCGGCGAGATTGACCTGCTGGGCCGGCGCCAGTGCTGCAAAGGCCTTCAAGGTCGGACCGTAATAGGTCTTGAACACCTCGATCCAATGCTCCGGCGAGCGGTAGCGGAAGACGAAATTGCGCGTCTTGCAGACGATGGCCGAGGCATGGAGGCTGAAGAGTTCCTGGATGCGACCCTCCGTGCCCCAGAGCAGTGGCGAGCGCACGCCCGCGGCCGGCGGCACATGACGGCCGATGGTCTTGAACATCTCGCCGATGAAACCGGTGGGCGTCCAGTTGGCAAGCCCGATGCGTCCGCCGCGGCGCACCACACGCACCATCTCGGCGGCCGCGCGCTCCTGGTCCGGCGTGAACATGACGCCGAAGGTGGAGAGCACGTAGTCGAAGCTCACATCCTTGAAGGGCAGGGCCTCGGCATCCGCCTCGCGGAATTCAATCGCCATGCCTTCGGCGGCCGCACGGCTGCGCCCGCGCTCCAGGAGCGAGGAGACATAGTCGGTGGAGACCACGTGGCACCAGCGCCGGGCCGCGGCCAGCGAGGCGTTACCGTTGCCGGCGGCGACGTCGAGAACCTTGAAGCCGGCGCGCAGGTCCACTGCCTCGCACAGCTTCTCGCCCACGATCTGCAGCGTGGTGCCGACGATGGCATAGTCGCCGGATGACCAGGCGCCATGCTGGCGCGCTTTTATTGCCGCCAAGTTGGGGGCGGCGGGATCGGGAGCGGCAGGATCGGCAGCATTCGTCTTCGAATCGTTAACCACGGATGCGGTGACGGCGTTCATGAAAGGTCCCTCGTCATCATTGTTGGCTTGAAAGAGCCGGCGCGAATCACAAGGTGTGGGCGCTGATGAGGAATGTGGTCGCCCGCCGATCAAATGTCCTTGAGGAACCCTTGATTTTCGCCTGAGAAACCGGCCATTTGGCCCGCGCCCGGGAATATTTCTATTTCGGGCATCTCATTCCAGGGATCGGCCGATGCATTTCATCTTCGCCGACTGCGCGATCGACCAGGCCAAGCGCGAACTCACGCGTGGCGGTGAGGCTGTCCACCTCGAGCCGCAGGTGTTCGACCTCTTGGTGTTCCTGATCGGCAACCGCGAGCGCGTCGTCAGCAAGGATGAGCTGCTCTCCGCCGTCTGGCAGGGGCGCATCGTGTCCGAATCGACCCTGGGCAGCCGCATCAATGCCGCGCGCGCGGCCATCGGCGATGACGGCCAGCGCCAGCATCTGATCCGCACGGTGGCGCGCAAGGGCGTGCGCTTCATCGGCGAGGTGGCATATGAAACAGAAACAGCCAAGCCGGCCGAAGCACCTGCGCCTGCTGTTGCGGCGGCAAGTGCGAACGAGGGTAAACCGGCCATCGCCGTGCTGCCTTTCGTCAATGTCAGCGGCGACCCGGAGCAGGAGTATTTCGCCGATGGCCTGAGCGAAGACATCATCACCGACCTCAGCCGTGTTTCGTCGCTGTTCGTCGTCGCGCGCCACACGGTCCTCTCTTACAAGGGGCGCAGCGTCTCCTTGCAGGAAATCGCCCGCGATCTCGGCGTCTGCTATGTGCTGGAGGGCAGCGTGCGCAAGGCCGATGGACGGCTGCGCATCACCGCCCAGCTCGTCGACGGGCGCAGCGGCGGCCAGATCTGGGCCGAGCGCTATGACCGCGGGCGCGAAGACGTCTTCCACCTGCAGGACGAGATCTCGCAGAGCATCGTCGCAGCACTCAAGGTGCGCTTGCTGCCCGAGGAACTCGCCACCATCGTCATGCGGCCCACCCGCGATCCCGAGGCCTATCGCTATTACCTGATGGGCCGCGCCTATTTCCTGCAAAGCGGCTGGGGGAAGCGCGCCCTGGATGTGGCCCGCCAGAAATTCGCCAAGGCGGCGGCCCTCGATCCCGGCTATGCCCGCGCCTTCGCTGGCCTCGCCAATTGCGATTCATATCTGCTGGCCATGGGCGATCCAGCCGCAAGCTTCGAAGCGATCATCGCCCATTGCGAGCGGGCGCTGGCGCTCGAGCCCGATCTCGCCGAAGCCCACGCCGCCAAGGGCCTCGCCTTCTACACCGTTGGCCGCAACGCCGAGGCCGATGCGGCGCTGAGCGAAGCGGTGCGCCTTGGCCCCCGTTCCTTCGAAGCGCATTTCTTCAAGGCGCGCAATTGCCGCGCGCAGGCACGCTTTGGCGAAGCAGCATCGCTGTTCGAGCGCGCCGCCGATCTGCAGCCCGACGATTTCCGCTCGCTCGGTCTTGCGATCAACGCCTATCGCTCGCTGGGCGAGCGGGAGAAAATGCTGTCGGCCGCGCGCCGCTGTCTGGAGCGCTGCGGGGCGGAGATCGCTGTCCACCCCGACAATGCCGGCGCACTTGCTCTCGGCGCCACAGCACTGACCGAGCTGGGGGATGTGCGGCGTGCCGAAGCCTGGGCCGATGAGGCACAGGAGGTCGGCCCGGCCGATGCCATCACCAGCTACAATCTCGCTTCGGCGCAGGCCGGGCTCGGCCGTCATGCGTTGGCATTGGGCCGCCTGCAGCAAATCTTCGGCGATCCACCGGCGCGCCGGCGCTCGCACGTCGAGTGGCTGAAGCATGACAGCGCCTTTGCCTCGATGCGCGGCGATCCGGGGTTCGAAGCGCTGCTGCGCCGTCTCGATGCGGAGGTGGGTGCGCTGACCGCTATAGCGGGGCGAGGAAGCGTATCGATGATCGCCTTCGCGGGAGGTTAGGCCGGGAAAAATCCGGCAGAGAGCTAGTCCTCTTCGACCGTCGGGCTTGTCGCTTCCAGCCGGCGCAGAATGAAGCCGCCGAACACGACACCGACGACAGCCAGCACCAGCCCGGCGCCCAGGTAGAACCCGCTTATGGGTTGGCTTGAAACCAGCGCCAGCAATTGATCGCCCGCGAGCCACAGCCCGCCGACGACCAGTCCAAACGCCGCGACCAGCTGCGGCAACATGCCCTTAACTCCCGCCCTCGTCAGCCCGCCATTTTCTTAAATTTAGGTCTGGCGGCGAAATAGGCTAGCGGCCTCGTTAACGGAATGCTTGTGGCAAAAGGGGCAGCGGGCTGAGGTCAAAACCGGAACCACCTCCCGGCAGCGGGCGTTAAGCATTGAAACAGAAGGAGTTTTGCCATGCCCAGTACCTCGCTGCGCCAGCGAAAAAGCATCGGCCGCGTCATGCATCAATACGCCCATGGTGAGCTGAAAAGTGGGCGCTCCGGCAGGGGTGGCAAGGTCAGGAGCCGCCGTCAGGCGATTGCCATTGCGCTGAACGAGTCCGGCGCCTCGATATACAACAGCAAGCGCAAGAACCGCCGCAACGAGGCGAAGACCGAGCGCAAGGAGGCCCTCGGCCAAACTTATCAGCAGGAGCGCGAAGGCAAGTCCCATGTCGGCGCGCGAGGAAAGCGCGAAAGCAGCCGCTCGATGGGCGGGAAAAACGCAACCCGCCGTACTTAGAGTTCGATGAACGACGACCGGCCCTCTTACCCGGCGAAAAAAGCGCGCGGCGGCGAGATCATCCCGCGCCGGCGCTGGCAGCGGATCGTGTTTATCGCAGGCCTTGCGGCGATCATGATCATCGCGATCGTCGTGCGGCTGCTGATGATGCGCGGGAGATGATTGAACCACAGAGCGACGGAGGGATCGTAGAGCGAGAGCTCATCTGTCCGCGGCTCGCCATGAGAGTTGGACAGGCTCATCATGAGGAACCAAAAATGGAGTTGCCGCAGCTGGATGGTCGGGCTCAGTCAAACCCGGCCATGAGGAATGAGAGGGTGGGTGGCCGCTGGTCTCACCAAAAAGAAAACGGCCGCCGGTGGGGAAGCACCGGCGGCCGCAGTCTGCTTCGTCTTACGCGTACGCCAGCAACTTAAGCGGCGGCTTCCGACTTGCGCTGATAGGCCATGCCGCAATGGGCGGCGCAGTAAGGCCGCCCGGGCACGGCTTCCTCGCCACAGAAATGGAAGCCCGGCTGTTTGGGATCGCCCATGGGCCAGGAGCAGCTGCGCAAACCGCCAACGCCGGCGGTCTTGGGCGCAGCTGCCGCCGCTGGCGGCGCGGTCGGTGCGCTGCGCGGCGCCTCGCTTCTTGTCTCCACCGGGGGCAGTTCCACCTTCACCGGCTGGGGTGCTGGAATGCTGACCCGCGGTACGGCGGAGCGGGCCGGTGCGCCCTCCTCGCGGCGGATCGGCGAGGGCCGGCCGCGCAAGCCAAGACGATGGGCCTTGCCGATGACGGCGTTGCGGGTGACCCCGCCCAGAAGATCGGCGATGCGGCTTGCAGTCTGGCCCTGGCCCCACAAGCGGCGAAGTTCTTCGACCCGTTCGTTTGTCCAATCCATGGCAATCACCTACCAAATCTAGTGGATGGGTTATTCCACCCCACTAGATGAGGTAATGCAAGCAGTGCCTGGGGACAAGTCCGTCAGGAAACGACGCGCAACTGCCGTTCTATGGCGCCAAGAACCTCGCCTAAGTCCTTGCTTTGCTTGATTCGCCGGCCCCCCGCCATGACCCGGTAATCCACCGTGCGGTCGCGATTTAAAAATTTCACGATGGCGTAAAGCGGCAGTCCCAAGGAGTTGCGGAAAACGGAAAAGGAGGGAGGGCCGGGGCGGGTATCCAATGAGTAATCCCCCAC
>CAZQLF010000149.1:0-6896 GCA_964594035.1 uncultured Rhodospirillaceae bacterium
GGCGCCACGATGAATCGCCCGCCATAGAAATGGCCGCGGGCGACGATGACCGAGGCGACGTCGTGCACAACGCCGTCGACGGTCACCCAGTACCGGGGAAAGGGGAAACGGGCGAGCTGGCGTAGCGTCTCGATCACATAGGCGCCCTTGCCCAGCAGGCGCTTGAGCTTTGGCGAGACATTGGCGACCACATGGGCATCGAAGCCAGCGCCGGCCATCAATAGAAAACCGCGGCCATTGGCAAGACCAGGGCGGTAGGTGAGCAGCGGGCCCCTGGCCGCCGCTCCCGCCGCACCGGCGAGATTGAGAATGCCGAGTTCGGCGGCAAGCACATTGGCGGTGCCCAGCGGCAAGATCGCCATTTCGCCACCGCCCGCCGCCAGCAGGCCGTTAGCCACTTCATTGGCGGTCCCGTCGCCGCCGGCCACCAGTGCGATCGCACCCAGCGGCGTCTCACGCGCGAAAGCCTCGGCATCGCCACGGGCCGTGGTGCGGCGCTGGGTGATGTCGGCTTGACCTTCCAGCAGACGCATGGCCTGCGCCATGGCCCGACCGCGCCGCCGCCCGGCTGTCGGATTGAAGATGACCACGAGCTGCCGACGGTCCGCGAGGCTTGTCACTCTGCTGTCATTCATGTGTCAAACTTCGATAACATTACCATGACGCTTGTCTTGCGATCATGTGAATATTTGAAGAAATGACACTATATCACGGATTTTCGTTTGCTGCTTCTACTTGATATTGATATATGCCTCACAACACCAACGAATTGCAGGGTTTCTGATGAATACGGTATCGACGGTCAATCACTACCGTTCGATATGGATCAGCGACATTCATCTCGGTACCCGCGGTTGCAAGGCCGAATTTCTTCTCGATTTCCTGAAGCATAACGAGTCGGACTACCTCTATCTGGTGGGCGACATCATCGATTGCTGGCGGCTGCGCCGGGCGTGGTATTGGCAGCAGTCGCACAACGATGTGGTGCAGAAGATTCTGCGCAAGGCCCGCAAGGGAACCGAGGTCATCTATGTCCCGGGCAACCATGATGAGCCGCTGCGCGACTATACGCAGTTGCAGTTCGGCGGCATCACGGTGCTGGAAGAGGCGATCCACGTGACCGCCGACGGCCGGCGCCTGCTGATCCTGCATGGCGACAAGTTCGACGGCATCGTCAAATACGCCCGCTGGCTCGCCATCCTGGGCGACCACGCCTATACGCTGATCCTGTCGCTGAACCACTGGTACAACCTGGCGCGCCGCTGGCTGGGTCTGCCTTATTGGTCGCTCTCGGCCTGGCTCAAGGGCCGCGTCAAGGACGCGGTGCGCTATATCGACGATTTCGAGATCGCCATCGCCGAGGAAGGCCGGCGGCGCGGCGTCGATGGCGTCGTCTGCGGCCATATCCACAAGGCGGAGATCCGCCAGTTCGGCTCGGTGCAGTACTGCAACGACGGCGACTGGGTGGAGAGCTGCACGGCCCTGATCGAGCATATGGACGGGCGGCTGGAAATCCTCGATTGGGCCAGCCTGCGCAATTTCTCGATGCTGAGCCTCGCAGCCGCCTGATGAGGATCGCCCTCGTTTCCGACGCCTGGCTGCCGCAGATCAACGGGGTGGTGCGCACGCTGATGCGCACGATGGATGAGATCAAGGTGCGGGGCCACGAGGTCCAGGTGTTCTCGCC
Source organism: uncultured Rhodospirillaceae bacterium (assembly GCA_964594035.1). Lineage (GTDB taxonomy): Bacteria > Pseudomonadota > Alphaproteobacteria > Dongiales > Dongiaceae > DASXQK01. Next base: position 1,688 of record CAZQLF010000149.1, read on the forward strand.
CGATCTCTTCCGCAACCTGCCCTGCCCCACCTATAAAGAGATTCGCCTCGCCGTTCTGCCGGCGCGCCGGCTCGCGACGCTCCTCGATGGGTTCCAGCCCTGCGCTATCCATATCGCCACTGAAGGTCCGCTGGGTCATGCCGCGCGGCGCTATTGCCTGGCGCGCCGGCTGCCCTTCACCACCGCCTTCCACACCCGCTTTCCCGAATACGTCAAGGCGCGCACCGGCCTTCCGCTGAGCGCGGGATATTCGGTGATGCGGCGCTTTCACGCACCCTCCAGCGGCGTAATGGTGGCAACACCTTCACTCGAACATGAGCTCGCGGATCGTGGCTTTCGCAACCTGAAGCGCTGGACCCGCGGGGTCGATACGACCCTGTTCCATCCGCGCGACAAGGCTTTCCTCGATCTGCCGCGGCCGATCCATATCTATGTGGGCCGTGTCGCGGTGGAAAAGAACGTCGAAGCCTTCCTGAAACTCGACCTGCCGGGCAGCAAGCTCGTGGTGGGCGGCGGGCCGCAGCTCGCCGAATTGCAGCGCCGCTTTCCCGCGGTGCATTTCGCCGGCTCGAAGCAGGGTGAGGAGCTGGCGCGGCACTACGCCGCGGCCGACGTCTTCGTCTTCCCCAGCCGCACCGATACTTTCGGCCTCGTTCTGCTGGAGGCGCTAGCCTCGGGCCTGCCGGTTGCAGCCTTTCCGGTGCCGGGTCCGCTCGACGTGATCAACGGCTCGGCGGTGGGGTTCCTCGACGAGGATCTGGGTGCCGCCGCACGGCGCGCGCTGGGCGTTCCGCCGGAAGCCTGCCGCGACTACGCCCTGCAATTCTCCTGGCAGCGATCGAGCGACCAGTTCCTGGCGAACCTGCGTCCCTTCGCTTAAGAGTAAAGTTTGGATGGCCGGTCAAGCCCGGCCATGACGAATGGGAATTGCCGGGCGACCACTACTCCACCGTCATCCTCGGGCTTGACCCGAGCATCCAGCTGTCGCTCTGTCCAGGCCCGCGGCGGCCCTTGCATCTGCTCCCTTTGTGCTATCTTGCCGCCGATTTCGTTACAGAACGGAACAAGAATCTTGCAGCAGCAACAGCAGCTCGCCGACCTCGTCACCGACAAAACCTGGAGCCATGCCTGGCGTTTGATCCGCGAGCATGTGGGTCCGCAGAAGAAGCGGCTGTTTGGGGTCCTGCTTTGCATGCTGACCCAGGCGGGCGCCACCACGGCGGCAGCCAAGCTTTTGGAGCCGACAATCAACGCCGCGATCAACCGCGGCGCTTTTTCGCAGCTCTACCCCATCGCCGCCGGCGTCATTCTCGTCTTCACCATTCGCGGCTGGGCGACCTTCGGCCAAGCGACGCTGCTGAACCATATTGGCAACACGCTGATCGCAACCCTGCAGAATCGCCTGTTCACCAGCATCATCCGCTCCGACCTCGCCTTCTTCAATCGCCAGTCACCCGGCACCCTGATGTCACGCTTCCTCAATGACGTCGGCTACCTGCGCAGTTCGGTGAATGACGGCCTGCAGGCGATCAGCGCCAGCATGCAGGTGCTGGGTCTGACCGTGCTGATGTTCCACCAGGACTGGGTGCTGGCTTGCGTGGCCGTGGTGGTGTTGCCGATCGCGTTCTTTCCGATCAGCCGGATCGGCAAGCGCATGCGCCGTGTCTCGCGCAGCGCCCAGGTGGAGACCGGCCAGCTCGCAGTCTTCCTCGACGAAGCCTTTCAGGGCGTTCGCCAGGTCAAAGCCCATGGCATGGAGGCCTATGAGGGCGCCCGGGTCGGCCGCGCCATTGGCGGTCTTTTCAAGCTCTCCGCCAAGGGTGCACGCACCCGCGCGCTCTCCAATCCGTTGCTGGAAATGCTGGCAGGTTTTGGCCTTTCTGCCGTCCTGCTCTATGGCGGCAGCCAGGTCCTGAGCGGCCACAGCACGCCGGGTGCGTTCTTCTCCTTCATTGGTGCCGCGCTCCTGACCTACGAGCCGATGAAGCGCCTGGCCAACACAAATGCCTCAATCCAGGAGGGCATGGCCGCCGCCGAGCGCCTGTTCCAGGTGCTGGACATGCAGCCCACCATCATCGACCGGCCCGATGCCAAGGCCCTGCAGATCGCCGGTGGCGTGGTCAGCCTGAGCAACGTCACCTTCACTTATGGCGGCGAGAGTGCGGCTCTCGGCGGCTTCAGTCTCGACATACCCGCCGGTGGCAATGTCGCCCTCGTCGGGCCTTCGGGTGCCGGCAAAAGCACCGTCTTCAATCTGATCCTGCGCTTCTTCGATCCGGATTCCGGCCACGTCGCCATCGACGGCCAGGATCTGCGCAACATAACCATGGAATCGCTGCGCGCCAACATCGCCCTGGTCAGCCAGGACAGCCTGCTATTCGACGATACGGTGCGCGCAAATATCCTCTATGGCCGTCTCGATGCCAGCGAGGCGGAGCTGGAGCGTGCGGTTATCGGGGCCCATGCCGACGGCTTCATCCGCCAGCTTCCCCAGGGCTATGACACGCCGGTGGGCCCGCGCGGCGTGCGCCTTTCCGGTGGCCAGCGCCAGCGCATCCTGATTGCCCGCGCCATCCTGCGCAACGCGCCGGTGCTGTTGCTGGATGAGGCGACATCGGCTCTCGACAATGAATCCGAACGCATCGTGCAGGATGCTCTCCAGCAATTGAAACGCGGCCGCACGACCATCGTCATCGCCCACCGGCTTTCCACCGTGGTTTCCGCCGACTGCATCTACGTGATGGAGAAGGGCCGCGTGGTCGAGCGAGGCCGGCATCTGGAGCTGATCGCCCGCGACGGCGTCTATGCCCGCCTCTATGCCCAGCAGTTCGCGGCGGAAGCGGATCCGGGGGCGGAAACGATACCGGCCCGCGAGGCGGTTTGATCGCTCTCGCCTATCGCGCCGCCACCGATTTGGCAGCGCCCCTGCTGCGCCGGCATCTGGCGCGACGGGTGGCGATAGGAAAGGAAGACCCGGCGCGCCTCTCCGAACGTTTTGGTGTTGCCAGCTCGCCGCGGCCCGATGGCCGACTCGCCTGGCTGCATGCGGCAAGCGTGGGCGAGATGCAGTCGCTGCTGCCCCTCATCGAAGCGCTGGGGGCGCGCGAGCCAGGGCTGAACTTTCTGATCACCACCGGTACTGTTACGTCCGCGCGTCTGCTGGCGCAGCGCCGGCCTGCGCGGGTGATCCACCAATTCCTGCCGCTCGATCGCCGCGCCTGGGTCAGGCACTTCCTCGATCACTGGCGGCCGGATTTCGCACTCTGGGTCGAATCCGAGTTCTGGGCCAATCTGCTCGGCGAGACGGCGGCGCGCGGCATTGCGCTGGCTCTTGTCAATGGCCGGCTCTCGGCCAAGTCCCTGGCGCGCTGGCGCTGGGCGCCCTCGCTCATCGGTCCGGCGGTGGGGAGTTTTCGCGTTGTCCTGGCCCAGGATGAAATGCAAGCTCAGCGCCTCGTTGCGCTTGGTGCGCGCAACCCCCAGGTATTGGGCAACCTCAAATTTGCCGCTGCGCCGTTGCCGGCCGATGAGACTGCGCTCACCCAGCAGCGCCAGGCGATGGCCGGACGTGATGTCTGGCTCGCCGCCAGCACCCACCCCGGCGAGGAGGCACTGATTGCCGTGGCGCATCGGACCCTGAAACTGCGCCGTGGAAATCTTCTCACGTTGATCGCGCCACGCCATGCCGAGCGGGGCGATGCCATCTCAGGCGAACTGCGCGCCGCAGGGTTGACAATTGCCCGGCGATCGCAGGGCGAGCCGATCGGTGCGACGACGGATATCTACTTGATCGACACCATGGGCGAGCTCGGCCTGTTCTATCGCCTGGCGCCGGTTGTTTTCGTCGCTGGTTCCTATCGCTGGCAGGGACACAACCCGATCGAACCGGCTCTGCTGGGTGCCGCTGTCATCAGTGGCCCGCGGGTTGCGAACTTCCAGGACATTTTCGATCGCATGGCCAAGGCCAGCGCGGTTGCGATCGCCGAAGAGAATGATCTCGCTAGCGTGGCCGACGGCTTGCTCAACAGCCCGCAGGCAGCAGCCGAACGCGCCGCCGCCTTTGCCCGCCGCGAAGGCGAGGGTATTCTCGAGCGCGTTCTAGCAGCGCTGGCGCCGGTTGTCTTTGCGCCAGGACCTGGGGGACGCTGAGATTGCGCGAGCCTGATTTCTGGAAACGCGACTCCAATCCCTGGCCAGCCCGCGCGCTGTTGCCTGTTTCCAGTGTCTATGCCATGGCGACCGCGTTGCGCCGCTGGCGTCACCGGCCTTATCGCCCGCCGGTGCCGGTGATGGTCGCAGGCGGCTTGACCCTGGGCGGCAGCGGCAAGACCCCGCTGGCTCTGGCGCTGGCCGAGCGGCTGATCGCACGGCGGCCGCATTTCATTACCCGTGGCTACGGCGGGCGCAGCCGCGGGCCGCTGCTCGTCGATCCCACGCGCCACACCGCCGCCGAAGTGGGTGACGAGCCGCTGCTGCTGGCGTGCCATGCCCCCACCTGGGTTGCGCGCAACCGGGCCGCCGGGGCGCGGGCCGCGGTAGCGGCCGGAGCCGGCCTCATCATCCTGGACGACGGCTTTCAAAATCCATTTCTTGCCAAGGATCTGGCTCTCCTCAGCATCGATGGCGAGGGCGGGCTCGGGAACGGCCATGTCTTTCCCGGCGGGCCCTTGCGCGAGCCGCTCAGTTTCGCGCTGCGCCGTGCCGCGGCCGTGGTGCGTATCGGTGATGATCTGGTCGGCGTGGAGCGCCTGGTGCGTGGCCGGCGGCCCATCATCGCCGCACGATTGGTGCCCGCACCGGAAACAGCCAGCATTGCGGGCCAGCGTGTGTTTGCGTTCACGGGCATCGGGCGGCCGGAGAAATTCTTCGCCAGCCTGCGCGCCACCGGCGCGGATCTGGTAACCACCCGCGCCTTTCCCGATCACCATCCCTATACGGCCACAGAAGCTGCCGCTCTGTTGAGCGAAGCAAAACAAGCCCAAGCGCTGCCAGTGACCACCGCCAAGGACCAGGTGCGCCTGCCTCGCGCCGTACAGGGCCATGTCACCGTGTTCGCCGTGCGCCTGGTCTTCGGGCAGTCGGCGGAGCTGGATGGGTTGCTGGCGCGGCTTTAAAACCGGATCGCGAGCGCCAGCGAAGCCATCAGCAGCACCGCGAAGATCACATTGATGATGCGGTTGCTGCGCGGGTCGTGGAAGAAGCGCGTCAG
>CAZQLF010000150.1:0-1164 GCA_964594035.1 uncultured Rhodospirillaceae bacterium
GGCCCCGATGTCGGCGAGGGATGGAGCGGCCTTGCCTGCGGCCATGGCGTGACGCGCAGCGTGCGCGATGCGGCAGCCCTGCTGGATGCAACCGCCGGTCCCGCCGTCGGCGATCCCTATTGGGCGCCGCCGCCGGCCCGCCCGTTCATCAAGGAAGTCGGCGCCGATCCCGGCCGCCTGCGCGTTGCCTTGACCACGAAACATCCTGCCGGCCGTCCCGTGCATGCCGAATGCCGCAAGGCCGCGGAGGATGCGGCGCGGCTGCTGCGTGAGTTGGGTCATCAGGTGGATGAAGCGGAACCCACTTTCGATCCGCAGGCAGCCCTGCAGGCGCTGCGCGTCATCATCGGCGCCAATCTTGCCAACGCCATCGGCTATCGGCTGAAGGTCCTGGGACGCACCGATCTGCGCCAGGGCGATGTGGAAAGCATCACCGCGCTGTGGGCGGCCGAGGGCCGGCGCTTCAGCGCGGCGGAGTATGCCGCCGCGATCCTGAGCGTGCATCGCATCGGCCGGCAGTTCGGCGAATTCTTCCGGCGCTACGACATCCTGCTGTCGCCGATCGTCGCGGCACCGCCGACGGCGCTGGGCGAAATCGACATGATGGGCAACGATCTCGACGCCTATTTCAGCAAGCTGTTCGACTATGTCTGCTTCACCCCGCAGCAGAATCTGAGCGGCGGCCCGGCGGCCTCGCTGCCGCTGCACTGGACACCGGACGGCCTGCCGGTGGGCGTGCAGATCGCTGCCGATTTCGGCAACGAAGCCGTGCTGATCCGCCTGGCGAGCCAGATCGAAACCGCCAAACCCTGGATCGACCGGCGTCCGCCTCTGTGACCATGGCGCGGGCGGTGCGCCATCATCTCGCCGCGCTTGTCGCGGCGCTCATCGCAGGCGCATTCGTGCCGCCGGCTGCTGGCGCCGCGCCCGCGCCCAGCGCCACGATCGTCATCGATGTGGCGACGGCGGCGGTCCTGAAGTCCAACCTGGCGACCGCGCTCTGGCGGCCTGCCTCGCTCACCAAGTTGATGACCCTCTATGTCACATTTCAGGAGCTCGCCGCCGGACGCCTGAAGCTGGACGATGTTCTCACCGTCTCGCACTCAGCCGCCTCCTTGCCGCACTCCGAACTAGGCCTGGGGCAGGGAAGGAAATACACTGTAG
>CAZQLF010000150.1:1174-6857 GCA_964594035.1 uncultured Rhodospirillaceae bacterium
ACTTCGCCCTACGCCCGTGTAGCCGGCCGCCCGCCCGTGGCCGGGGGCTCGCCGCCGGAGGCCTGAAGCGGGAGGATTGGGTCACCGCGCCGCCCTAGCCCGCTTCCATGCCGCCATCCGAATCCGGCCTGGGTACGGGAGAGAAGATCACGGTCGAGCAGGCGATCCTCGCCACCATCACGCGATCGGCCAATGACGCGGTGGTCGTGCTGGCCGAGCGCATCGGCGGGGATGAGACGACCTTTGCGCAGCGCATGACCGCGACGGCGCATACGATCGGCATGACCGGCAGCGTGTTTCGCAACGCCAGCGGCCTGCCCGATCCGGAGCAGGTGACGACGGCCCATGACATGGCCGTGCTTGCGCTGTCGCTGATCCGTGACTTTCCCGAGTACTACAAATTCTTCTCGGCCCGTGGCGTGGACCATCACGGGTTCCAGCCGACGATCAACGCGATCCTGGATCTCTATCCCGGCGCCGATGGGCTGAAGACCGGGTTTACCTGCGGCTCGGGCTATAACCTCGTCGCGTCGGCCGTGCATGACGGGCGGCGCGTCGTCGGCGTGGTGTTGGGGGGGCTCACCAGCGACCAGCGTTATCGCCAGATGACCGATCTGCTGGATGATGGCTTCGCCACCGGCACCGAGGAGGATCCGCTGACCCTCGACCAGATGGGCAAGATTGCGCCGGGTGCACCCCCGCAGCAGCTATCGGCGGAGGATTGCACGCCCGGATGGTCGCTGCGTCCCGACGGCGAAATCGCCGGCAGGCTGCCGGGCTGGGGCATTGTCTTTGGCGGCTTTCCGCAGAAGGCGGCAACCCAGGCGCTGCTGTCGAGATCGCTGAAACAGATCCCGCCAGGTTTGCGCAGCGGCCGGCCGACGGTGGTGCTGCGCCAGTATCAGAGCGTGAAATCCTATCGCGCTGTGGTCGTCGGGCTGACCCAAAGGCAGGCAGGCGATGCCTGCCGAGCACTGAGGCAGCGCGGCACGTATTGCCTCGCCTTGACGCCGGCGATGCTGAATAACCCCAAGGCCGCCTGGCGCTAGGCAGCGATGAACACCGCGGTCCGAAATTGGCCGGTCTGGAATTGGTATTGGCGCCGCCCCTCGACCGGGGACGTGCCTCCATGCAAAACTTTGGCCATGCGAATCCTCGTCTTCCAGCATGTCGCCGTCGAGCACCCCGGAATCTTCCGCGAGTTCCTGAAGGAGGACGGCATCCCTTGGGATGCCGTCGAACTGGATGCGGGTGAAAAGATTCCGTCTCTTGCCGGCTACGATCAGCTCTGGGTGATGGGCGGCCCGATGGATGTCTGGCAGCAGGCCGAACATCCATGGCTCGTCGATGAAATGCGCGCCATTCGCGAAGCGGTCGTCGACCGTGGCATGCCGTATTTCGGCGTCTGCCTCGGTCATCAGCTACTTGGTGCGGCTTTGGGCGGCAAAGTGGGAAAAGCACCGCAAGCCGAGGTCGGTGTGCTCGATGTCGAGCTGACCGAGAAGGGGCGCGCCGATCCGCTGTTCGCCGGCATTGCCGAACGTTTCAAGGCCCTGCAGTGGCATGGGGCCGAAGTGCAGACACCGCCGGTGGGTGCTGCGATTCTGGCGCGCTCGCCACTCTGCGCCGTGCAGGCCATGCGCGTCGGCAAGCATGCCTATGGCATGCAATATCACTGCGAGCTGCTGCCCCAGACCGTGGCGGAGTGGGCGGAGATCCCGGCCTATGCCTGTGCCCTCGACGAGACCCTCGGCAAGGGCTCTATGCCGCGTCTGGATGCCGCCGCGAAGCGGGAGATGACGGCGATGAACCGCGATGCCCGGCGGCTCTACCGCAATTTCATGGCCGCCACGGGCGCAACCGCAAAGGTTGTGGCGGCGCAGTAGCATCGCGCCAACCCCTGTGGTATGACTCATTGTCGTTACCGAAGGGGGATACCAATGTCCGACGTGAAAACACCGGAAACGGTTGAGACGAAGTCGCGCCGCGAGACGCTGAAGAAAGTCGCGCGGTTTGTCGCAGTCAGCGCACCTGCCGTCACGTTGTTGCTGGCTGCTTCCACCAAACCGGCGAAGGCAGTGATTTCGGTCGCGTAGCAGGATCCGCCAGGACCGGGCGGCCACCGAGGGGGTTCCAATGTCCGACGTGAAAACACCGGAAGCGGCTGAGGCGAAGTCGCGCCGCGAAACGCTGAAGAAGGTGGCGCGCTTTGCCGCCGTCAGTGCGCCGGCCGTCACGTTGCTGCTGGCTGCTTCCAGCAAACCGGCGAAAGCCGTCGCCTCTTAACGCGCCCGACGTCACTCAGCGGCGCGGGCTGGCCGCGCCGAACAGGCGCGGGATCTCGATCGCCGGGCAGCGGTTCATAATGACCGTGAGCCCGGCCTTGCGTGCGCGTGCCGCGCCGGCTTCGTTGATCACCCCAAGCTGCATCCACACGACCTTTGCGCCGATGGCGACCGCTTCGCCGGCCACCGCACCGGCGGCTTCCGGCTTGCGGAACACGTCGACCATGTCGACCGGCTCGCCGATATCGGCGAGCGTCTTGTAAACGCGTTCGCCATTCAGCGTCGGACCGGTGAGGTTGGGATTGACCGGGATCACGCGATACCCACGGCTCTGCAGGAAGCGCAACACGCCGTTCGAGGGTCGCGCGGGATTTGCGCTGGCCCCGACCATGGCGATTGTCTTCACGCGGCTGAGGACATTGCGCAGAAGGTGGTCAGAATACGATTCAGTCATGGACAAGGCGTGAATGCCAGTAATGAGCTGTGCTCTGACTCCCTCTCCGCCCTTTAGGGCGGAGAGGGAAAGTTGGGAAGGGCCGGCGCGCTATCATCTATTCCCCGCGCCAGACCGGCGGGCGCTTTGCGATGAAGGCGTCGATGCCCTCGGCTGCGTCATGGGCCATCATGTTGGTGGTCATGATTTCGCTCGCATATTCATAGGCGCCGGCGAGGCCCATCTCCTTCTGCGCGTAGAAGGCTTCCTTGCCGATCTTCACCACCAGCGGCGATTTGCCGGCGATCTGTTTGGCGAGCGTCATCGTCGCCGAGGCGAGTTCGCTTGCCGGCACGACACGGTTGATCAGGCCGATCTCGCGCGCCCGCGAGGCGGGGATCATGTCGCCGGTCAGCAGCATCTCCATGGCCTGCTTGTTCGGCACGGCGCGCGAGAGCGCCACCATCGGCGTGGAGCAGAAGAGACCGATATTCACGCCGGGCGTGGCGAAACGCGCGTCTTCCGCGGCGACAGCTAGGTCGCATGTCGCGACCAGCTGGCAGCCGGCGGCGGTGGCGATGCCATGCACCTGGGCAATCACCGGCTTGGGCAGCGCCACGATGGTCTGCATCAGCTCGCTGCAGCGGTGGAAGACGGAGTGATAGATCTCGCGCCTGGGCTTGCTGCGCAGTTCCTTCAAATCATGCCCGGCGCAGAAACCGGGGCCGGCCGCCGCCAGGATCACGACCTTGACCGATTTGTCCTCGCCCAGCGCGCGGAAGGCCTCCAGCATCTCGCCCATCAGCGCCATGGAAAGCGCATTGCGTGCGGCGGGGCGGTTGAGGGTGAGGGTGGCAATCCCGTCCTGGAGCTGGCGCAGCAGGAGGGGTTCATTGTCGTGTTTATCCATGGGCTTGTGACCTTGTGCGGATGGTTTGGCGGATGATGGGGGAGGGCGAAGGCTCAAGTCCACCCTGTTTGCGGTATCAGGGTACCACATAATGGAAATCCCGCAGTGACAGCACTATTTGCATTGACCTCGCAGCGGATTTGAGGATACTGCGCGCCCGATCCAACGGACCGAACGGACGAGACCAATTACCATGACCACCGTTTCCATGAAACCGGCCGACGTGAAGCGGACCTGGCATCTGATCGATGCCGATGGTCTGGTTCTGGGCCGGCTTGCCTCCATCATCGCCATGCGATTGAGGGGCAAGCACAAGCGGGGCTTTACCCCCCATGTCGATTGCGGCGATTTCGTCGTGGTCGTGAATGCCGAGAAAGTGCACATGACCGGCAACAAGCTGGAAGACCGCAAGTTCTACTGGCACACCGGCCATCCCGGTGGAATCAAGGAGCGCACCCTAGGCCAGATCATCCATGGCAAGCACCCTGAGCGGGCCATCCAGAAGGCAGTCGAGCGCATGATGGCGCGCGGTCCCCTCGGGCGCGAACAGATGCGCCACCTGAAAGTCTATGCCGGACCCAGTCATCCCCATGAGGCGCAGCAGCCGGTGAAGCTGGATGTCGGCGCCATGAATCGCAAGAACAAGAGGACGGTTGCCGCATGAGCACCGAGACCACTCTGACCGATCTCAAGGATCTGCGCGGCGCCGCTGCGGGCACGCCGGCGGTGCAAGCCCCGGTCGCCCAGCGCGAGCCGAAGATCGATGCGCAGGGCCGCGCCTATGCGACGGGCCGGCGCAAGAACGCGGTTGCGCGCGTGTGGCTGAAGCCCGGCACCGGCAAGGTGACGGTGAACGGCCGCGAGGGCGCGATCTACTTCGCCCGTCCGGTGCTGCGCATGATGCTGGCCCAGCCCTTCGGCGTCACCAACCGCCTCGGCCAGTACGATCTGATCGCGACCGTCACCGGGGGCGGCCTCTCGGGCCAGGCCGGTGCGATCCGTCACGGCATCTCCCGCGCGCTGGTGAATTTCGAGCCGGCGCTGCGCGGCGTGCTGAAGGCGGGCGGCTTCATGACCCGCGACAGCCGCGTGGTCGAGCGCAAGAAGTACGGCAAGTCCGGCGCGCGACGCAGCTTCCAGTACTCGAAACGCTAGGGACGACTCACGTCTTGTGTTGAGATGGGGCGTCCCACCGGGACGCCCCTTTTCGTTACGGAACAATTTCACGCGTGGAGTAGGGCGATGGCCATCACCAACAAGCTCAGGATCGGGATCCTGGGCGCGAGCGGTTACACGGGCGCCGAGCTGCTGCGCCTGCTGGCGCGCCATCCCGGCGTGGAGATCAAGTTGCTAACCGCCGACCGTCAGGCGGGCAAGCCCATCGCGGAAATCTTCCCGCATCTGGGTGGGCTCGATCTGCCGGTCACGGTGAAGATCGAGGATGCCGATTGGTCCCAGGTCGATCTCGCCTTCTGCTGCCTGCCCCATGGCACGACGCAGGAGGTGATTGCCGGGCTGCCCTCGCGGCTCAAGGTCGTCGATCTCTCCGCGGATTTCCGCCTGCATGATGTCGACACATATGCCAAGTGGTACGGCCATGAGCATCGCGCCCCGGATTTGCAGAAACAGGCGGTCTATGGCCTTACCGAGCTCGCCCGCAGTGCTGTCTCCGGCGCAAGGCTGGTCGCCAATCCCGGCTGTTATCCCACATCGGCGCAGCTGCCGCTGATGCCGCTGCTGGAGGAGGGGCTGATCTCGGCCGACGACATCATCATCGATGCGAAATCGGGGGTGAGCGGTGCCGGCCGCGATGCCAAACAGCAAAATCTCTTCGCTGAAGTGGCGGAGGGCATTCACGCCTATGGCATCGCCAGCCATCGCCACGCGCCGGAGATCGAGCAGGGGTTGAGCGAGGCGGCAGGCAAGCCGGTGACGGGGAACTTCACGCCCCATCTGATGCCCATGAGCCGCGGCATCCTGTCGACGATGTATGTGCTCCTCACCCATGGGGCAGGGGCCGATGGCCTGCGCCAGGCTCTCGCCCGCCGCGATCCG
>CAZQLF010000151.1:0-6854 GCA_964594035.1 uncultured Rhodospirillaceae bacterium
CCTCGGCCGCCGGCAACTCGACGACGGCGCGCAAGACCGGCTCGCTGGAGGCGTGGTTTACCACCAACGTTTCTCGCGGATCGGGCGGCAGTTCCGGCGGGTTCTCCGGTGGCGCGGTGGTGGCGGCGACCGACGGCACGCAGCGGGCCTTTACCGAAAGCCTGTTGAAGAACGTGGCCCAGACCGTCTACAGCGCCGGCGGCGACGCCGATACGCTGATGGTAGGGCCATCGCAGAAGCAGGTGGTCTCTGCCTTCACCGGCAATAACACGCGCACCCAGGATACCAGCGAAGGCACGCTGTCCACGGCGATCAAGGTCTATGAGAGCGATTTCGGCGACCTGAAGATCGTCACCAACCGCTTCCAGCGCAACCGCACGGCCTTCGTGCTGCAATCCGATATGTGGCAGGTGGCCTGGCTGGATGCGATCCGCATCGACGATCTGGCCAAGACCGGCGACAGCATGAAGAAGCTGCTGGTCTGCGAATACGGTCTGATGTCGCGCAACGAGGCGGCCAGCGGCGTGATCTCCGATCTGGCGTAGTCACCATGCCCTCACCCTCCCGTCGCTTCGCGACGGGCCCCGCCCTCTCCCGCTGTAGCGGGCGAGGGACTCGGAGTGCTCCCTCTCCCGCCAAGGAATTTGTGTCTGATCGGCTGATTCACCCGATGCGCTTCAGGGCGCATCGGGATCAGACGATCTCGGGGAGAGGGTTGGGTGAGGGTGTCTTTTCTGAAGGATTGAGGAGCAAGAATCCATGGGAACGAATCTTCGACAGAATCCCGATGGCTCGGTGTCCCTGATCAGCGACACAGACGCCATCGAGCATGTCCGCGTGGGCGGGCCGGCCAACCCGACCGCAGCATTGCCGCGCTGGTCGAACGAGAAGACAGTCAAGATCGCGCTGATCGCCGCCGATACAGCGGGCGGGGCGCTGGCCTGGCAAAATCCGGAAGCGGGCGCGATCCTGGTCACGGGCGTCGTCCTCGATGTCACCACCAAGGCGACGGGTGCTGGCACCATCAGCATCGGCAGCGCCGCGAACGGCACAACCTCCGCCGCCAATCTGATCGATACGCTGGATGTCGGCACCGCCACCGGCCTGTTCGACAACAACACCGACAAGGGCGCCGGCGGCAAGACGCGCCAAAAGGTCGCCGCCGGGCAATATGTGACCGGCTCCAAGGCCAGCGGCTCGCTCGCCGGCATCGTCGGCAACGCCTACATCACCTATATCCCGGCCTGAGCCGATGAGCGCGCGCATCGAAGGCGAGATGACGGTCAACGCCACCGGCGTGCAGGTGACCAGCGGCGCTTCATCGGCACGGACCGCAATACCGGCCGCGGCGGACGGCAACACCGCGCGTCATGTGCGGGTGCAGGCGCTGGCCAGCGCCTATGTGCGGCCCTGCAACAGCACGGGTGCGGCGAGCGCCAACGACATCCTGGTGACGGCGAACGAGCAGGTGATCCTGAACGTCCAGGGCTTCACCCATATCGCCTATATCCAGGAAACCGCGGCCGCCAAGATCAACATCACGCCGCTGGAAGTGGGATGAGCGAACGACGCCTGCTCGAAGTCCAGCCGGACGGCGTGGTGGAATGGTTTCACTTCGATCCTGCGACCGGCGAGATGGCGATCGAGCACATCCAGGATGTCGAACCGATCCTGGATAGAAACCGCGCGAGAGCAAACCATCATGACGGGTTCTCGCCTTCGCGCGAGCTGCGCGAAGTGGGCGAGATTCCGGCCATCGTCGTGCTGAAGTGGCTCAATGAGTACGGCGTGAATGTGTTCGACCGCAATCACTGGCCGGCGGTGAAGCGCCTGTTGCGCGATCCGGATTGGCGCTGGCTGCGCAGCTCGCCGGGACGGATCTAAGCGGGGCCTCCGCTCAGCAAAAGAAAGCAAGACGTGGATACCCGGGCTCGGCCCCCAAAGGGCTCGGCCCACGCGGGGGACCGCCCCGGGCATGACGAATGAAATGGCGGAGGTACCATGGCGCTTGCAAGCTATGCCGATCTGCAGGCGGCGATCGCGAGTTATCTCGCGCGGCCCGGCGATGCGATAATTGCCACGCCGGCGCCGGATTTCGTCACTCTCGCCGAAAGCCGTATTGCCTATGGCAGCGAAGGCCAATGGCCGTGCCGGCCGCTGCGCATCCGCGCGATGGAAACGGCAACGGTTCTGATCACGGGTGCGACGCTTACTGCCACAGCGCCGACGGGCGGCAGCGCCAATGCGCAGACCGTGCCGTTGGCGGCCTCGCCGGTGCTGACGCCCGGCCTTTCGGTCAACTTCGTCGCGGGATTTTCCAACAGCGGGGCGATGACGCTCGATCTGCAGGGGAGTGGGCCGATCGCCGTCAAGAAAAGCGTGCCGCAAAGTGATCTCGGCGCCGGCGATCTCGTGGCCGGCGGCCGCTACACGGTCTATTACGACGGCACAGCGCTGAACCTGGTGCCGAGTGGCGGCGTGCCGCTGCCGACCGGCTTCCTGCAGATGAAGTCGATCTATCTGCAGACCAACCCCATCCGGCCGCTATCGCCGGTAACGCCGGAAACCTACAGCGCGACATTCCTGGCAACGCAGAGCGGCCAGCCGCGCGCCTATGACCTGGAAGGGGATTGCATCCGCTTCGGTCCGGTGCCCGATGCCAGCTATGGCGTTGCGATGCTGTTCTATCGGAAGTTTCCCGCGCTTTCCGGCGGCGTGAATTGGCTGTTCGCCAACAAGCCTGACATCTATCTGTTCGCCACGCTGCTGGAGGCGGCGATCTTCCTCGGCAATGACCAGAACATCGCCAAGTTCTTCGGACTCTACTGCGCGGCGGCGGAAGGGCTGCAGTCGCAGGATGCGTTTGACCGCTACAGCGGCGCTGTGCTGCAGATCCGCTCCGGCGTTCGGGGAGCCTGAGCATGATTCCCGTCACATGATTCCCGTGGGGCCCTGGGCGCCAGACATGCCCGATTTCCAGAACCAGGGATCGACCGAGGCGCTCAACGTGATTCCGAAAGCCGCGAGCTACGGGCCGTTCCCGAGCTTTGCCAGCATCTCGAGCGCGCTGAACGCACGCTGCCAGGGTGCCATCTTTGCCCGCAAGTCCGATGGCTCCGGCGTGATCTTCGCGGGGGATGCAACGAAGCTCTATCGCCTCTCCGGCGTGACCTTCAGCGACGTGTCGCGGACCGCTGGCGGTGCCTATGCCACTCCGGCCGACGGCGGCTGGAGCTTCGTGCAGTTCGGCGCGCTCATCTATGCCTTCAACGGGATCGACGCGCCGCAGCAATTCAACATCGACGGCGACAGCAGTTTCTCGGCGATGAGCGGGTCGCCGCCGACATGCGCCTATGCCACGGTCGTCGGCGATTTTGTCATGACAGGCCAGCAGCCCGGCGCGCGCAATCGCGTGCAGTGGGGACCGATCAACCAGAACGGCGGCTGGACGCCCTCGCAGGTGACCCAGGCGGATTCGCAAGACTTGCCCGATGGCGGCTGGGTGCAGGGGTTGGTGGGGCTGGAGCAGGCCGGCATCATCTTCCAGGAGTTCTGCATCCGACGCTGCGCCTATGTCGGGCAGCCCCTGATCTTCCAGTTCGGCAAGATCGCCGACAGCATCGGCGCCACGATCGCCGGCTCCATCGCCAGCCACAGGGATCTCATCTTCTTCGTCGATCGCTCCGGCTTCTACATGATCGCCGGCGGCTATCAGGTGACGCCCATCGGCGAGCAGCGGGTGAACCGCTATTTCTGGAGCGATGTCGACCAAGGGTATCTGCAGCGGGTGAGTGCCGCGATCGACCCGGTTAGCGGCCTCTACGTCATCAGCTATCCGGGCGCGGGCAATAGCGGCGGCAACCCCAACAAGTCGCTGGTCTATGCCTTCAACCTCGACCGTTGGGCGCGCGGTGTGCCGGGCGATCTCGACATGGTTTTCTCCGCCGCCACGCAGACCGGCTTCACTCTCGAGCAGCTCGACACGGTGAGCGCCAGCATCGATGCCTTGCCCTTCTCCCTCGATAGCGCGGTGGGGACCGGGATTGCGCGCCGATTGGTCGGCGGGTTCGATACCAGCCATAAGCTTGGTTTCTTCAACGGGCCGTCGCTGGCGGCAACGGTCGACAGCATGGAAGCCAATCTGGCGCCAGGATTTCTGGCGCGCGTGCGCTCGGCCCGGCCGCTGGTGGATGGCGGGAGCCCGAGCATGGCGCTCGGAACACGCAACCGGCAGTTCGATACGGTCAGTTTCGGCACCGCGGTGGCGGCCAACGCCGTGGGCGCATGTCCCTTCAACGTGGCAGCCCGCTATCACCGCGGTCGCATCAGCCTGCCCGCCGGCCAAAGCTGGACCCATGTGATGGGCATCGACGACATCGACTTCCGCGCCGAAGGCCGGCAGTGAGCAGCGGTTATCGCGGGCTCGATCCCGCGCCGCCGATGCCCACGGGGGCTCCGCAGATGCTGGTTCCCTTTTTCCAGCAGGTCGTGGGCTATCTCGGCCGGCTGCGCGAGGTGGTGAACAATTTGCTGCGCGGCAAGCTCAATGCGACGCTCGACGTAACTCTCAGCGCCGGCGCCGCGGCGACGGCCGTGAGCGATCCGCGCATCGGCGGAGCAAGCTCGATCCAGCTGATGGCGCTCTCCGCCAATGCGGCGGCCGAGATCGGCAACGGCACGATCTGGTGGAGCGCGCCGGGCGACCAGACAGTGACACTGAATCATGCCAATAACGCGCAAGCCGACCGGAATTTTCGGCTCACAATCATAGGGTAAACATGCATCCTTCGATCGCCCTTATGCTGCGCAGCCCGCAGAACCGCGCGATTGCCGCGCATATTCTGGCGCGCCAGGGCAATCGCGGCGACACGATGCTGGCGCACATCGACCCGGCGGAAGCCTTGATGCTTCAGCGCATGGGTGGTGTGGGCAGCGTGAACCCACGCACGGGCTTGCGCCAGTTCTACCCAGGCCAAGGTGGCGCTGGTGGTATGGGGCTCGGCGGCAGTGGAGGCGAGGCCGGGAGCGATCCGGGTGGGCGCGGCGGAAGTGGCGGCGGCAATGGCGGCGGTGGTGGCTATGGCGGTCGTCCGACAGGCCCTCACGACGCGGCGGGTTATTCGGCCGGCAGTGGCTATGGCGCACCAGGGGATTCCAATGGGGGCTACAACGGCCAGGGCCGCGGCTGGGCGGCTTCTCAGACATCGGGGGGCGAATTGCCGAACGACGGCACGACCAAGACCGGCCAGAGCGCCTACCAGTCGGCGAGGGATGCCTATAACGGCTCGGTACTGGGACATGTCTTCGGCGTTGCGCCCGACCTGTCGGACAGTGCGACCTATGCCGATGGGACCTGGCACACCGGCTTCAATGTCGGCAAGGCAATCGACGGGCTGGGCGCCACGTTGATCGGTGGCCCATTCGGGACAGCCCTGTCCGCCGCCAACACCGCGTTTGGGCCATCATGGGGGCCGAATGTCGTTCTCGGCGGCCCCGGCGCGCCACCGACCGAGGGTATGTACAAGGGCGTCTTGAGAG
The DNA here is from genome assembly GCA_964594035.1 of uncultured Rhodospirillaceae bacterium. Lineage (GTDB taxonomy): Bacteria > Pseudomonadota > Alphaproteobacteria > Dongiales > Dongiaceae > DASXQK01. The sequence goes on from CAZQLF010000151.1 coordinate 5,539, forward strand.
GCCCAGGCGCCCCGGCTGGTTCGCAAGGCTCGCTGGGTTCGCCGGGCGCCAACGGTGGCGGCAACGGCGACCCGCGCGGCCGGATAGGCTCATCGGGACTCCCCGGCCACGGCACCACGCCGGCGCCCGGGGCGCAGCCGGCCGGCTTGCCGCCGGCGGCAAATCCGGCGCTGGCCGGGCTCTATGTCGCTGGATTGGCCAGCGATCCCTTCGGCGGACGGTTCGGCAGCAATCCCTTTCTTTCGCCCTATCTGATTGCGGCAAACCAGCCGGCAGCGCGCGGCTATCTCAGCGGCCTCTGGCATTAAAACGCCGTGGCCGCGTCGACCCTCGTGCGCAGCATCCAGCCCCACGAGGTGGAGGAACTCTGGCCGCGCCTTCAGCCGCTGATCGAGCGGGGCTTGCGCTTTGCCGATGGATGCTTCGCGTCTGGCGATGTGAAGCGCTCTCTCATCGAGGGCAAGCGGCAGCTCTGGGTCGAATGGCCCGAGATGCGCTGCGCGCTGATCACCGAGCGGATCGACTATCCGCTGAAACGCGTGCTGCATGTATTCCTGGCGGCCGGCCGTTTGCCGCGCGATTGGCGGAATCTTTGGCGCGGCATCGAGCGCTGGGCGCGGAGCGAAGGCTGTGCGGGCATTGAAATTCGCGGACGGCCGGGCTGGGCGCGGCGCCTGCACGGCTATCGGGCAACGATGATCTTCCTCAGCAAGGAGCTGACATGAGCGGCGGTGGACAGACCACGAGCACGACGAGCAGCAGCGGGCCGCCGGCCTATCTGACGCCCTATTTGCAATACGGCGCAAACCAGGCTCAGCAGATCTACAAGTCGAGCCAGCCTTCCTATTTCCCCGGCGCGACAGTGGCGAGCCAGTCGCCGGCAACGCAAGCGGCGCTGTCAGGCACCATGGCGCGTGCGATCAACGGCTCGCCCCTCAACCGGGCGAGCGGCGGCTATCTCGCCAATGTCTTGAACGGACAGTATCTGGCGCCCGGCAATCCCTACCAAGCGGCCCTGAACCGATCGATATCGGATTCAGTGCTGCCGACGGTGGAATCGCAATTCTCGGCCGGTGGCCGCTATGGCTCGCCCACCATGGGTGCCAGCCTGACCACGGCGCTCGCCGATGCCATCGCTCCTTCGATGTACGGCAACTATCAGCAGGAACGCGGCTATCAGCAGTCCGCCGCCGGCATGGTGCCCAACCAGGCGGCCCAGGACTACGCCGATCTCGGCCAGCTCGCCCAGGCCGGCAGCCAACAGGACCAGTACGCGCAGAGCCTGATCAACGCCAACATCGCGCGCTGGAACTATG
>CAZQLF010000152.1:0-6835 GCA_964594035.1 uncultured Rhodospirillaceae bacterium
GGGATATGGGCGAAGACGACGATGGGCGTGCTGGCGGAAAGACCGCTGACATCGTCCTTCAGCCAGGCGAGCTGGTCGGCACCCAGCGAGGTCAGTGAACCGGCCTTGAAGCCGACCACATTCACCAAGGCGATGAAATGCACGCCCTGGCTATCGAAGCTGTACCAGCCATTGCCCTTGGTGCCGGCGCCATGGCGTTCCATGAACGCCTTGCCGTCGTCGAGCCAGTCGTGCTCGCCTGGCACATAGTGCACATCGCGGCCAATATCCTTGATCAGCTGCTGGGCGGTATCGAACTCGCCCGGCTTGGAAAGATGGGTGATGTCGCCGGTATGCAGCACAAAGGCCGGCGCGGGCTGGGCCGAGCGGATCCTGGCGACCGCCTCGGTCATCGTGCTCTCTGGATGCGGGTTGGCATCCTTGTTGAAGCCAATATGGGTGTCGCTAATCTGGGCGAAGGTCAGCGAGCCGGCGGCGATCGCATCGCCGATCAGAAGAGAGCGCGGCACGCCGCCGGTCACCGTCCATAGAACGCCAGTGCCGGCCCAGGCCATGCAGGTCAGAAGGCGGCGGCGGTTCAGTCCGGTGGACGAGGTTAATTCCTTGGTCATGGGTCGATCTCCGTTTGGGGTGACAATCCGAAGACCCGGGGCCCCATGGATTTATTCCCGGCCCTTTGCCCGTCACAAAAATTTTAGGCGAAATCGGCTTGACGCCCGAGGGCCCGCGGTGCTTCGTCACCGGCACAATCAAACCGCGGGACTGGAAGGTCGGGGGGCTTTTCCGCATCCGGAAGATTTCCGGGAATAAAACGCGTTGCCGCCCGGTCCTGTGTCTGAGGTGGGTATGCAACGCAGGAACGGCGCCATTGAGCGAACGACAGCGGCTCGACGATTTCGAGCGGGCGGTCCTGCCCCATTTGAACGCCGCCTACAACCTGGCGCGGTGGCTGACCCGCAACGAGGCCGATGCCGAAGACGTCGTACAGGAGGCCGCCTTGCGCGCCTTCCGCTATTTCGAGGGGTTCTCCGGCGAGAACCCCAAGGCCTGGCTGCTGAGCATCCTGCGCAACACCTGCTTCACCTGGCTTGGCAAGAACCGGCCGGGCGAGATGGCCCCGCTCGACGATGCGCTGAGCGAATCCATCGTGCTGACCGACGAAGGGGGGCCCCAGACACCGGAGCGTACGCTTCTGGCCGCCGACGACCGGGGCCGCCTCGACCGGCTGATCGCCGCATTGCCGGCGGAGTTCCGCGAGGTCATCGTGCTGCGTGAACAGGAGGGATTCTCCTATCGCGAGATATCGGAAATCACCGCCGTGCCGGTGGGAACCGTGATGTCACGCCTGGCCCGCGCCCGCGCCCGATTGCGCCAGGCCTGGCAGCGCGAACATGGCGAGAGCGCCAGCCATGGTGCGAGGAGTAGCCATGGATCATAGGAACGTACGGGATCTGGCTGGCGCCTGGCTCGACGGCGAGCTGCCGAAGGATAGCAGCGCCGAACTCGAGGCCCATCTGGCCGGCTGCGCCGATTGCCGGACGGATATTGAAGCCCAGCGCGCCATGATCGCGCGGGTCAAATCCTCCGCGACCCATCACACGGCGCCGCGCGATCTGGCCGCGCGGATCTCACAGAAACTGCATACGGAAACCGATCGCCCAGTGGAAGCCGGCACCAACGTGGTCCCGTTACGGCCTGCTGCCCGGCGAGAGAACTTCTGGCGGCCGATGGCGCTGGCTGCGTCGTTCCTGCTTGCGGTGATACTGAGCGGCGGGGTGGGCTATATGAGCTCGCTACCGGCCGGCGGCGATCAGATCGTCCAGCAGATCGTCGACAGCCACGTGCGCTCGCTGCTGGCCAACCACCTGACCGATGTAACCTCGACCGACCAGCACACGGTGAAGCCCTGGTTCAACGGCCATCTGGATACGGCCCCGCCGGTGAAGGATTTCGCTGCCCAGGGGTTCCCGCTGATCGGTGGGCGGCTCGACTACATCGATCACCGGCCGGTGGCAGCGATGGTCTATCGCCATGGGCTGCACCCCATCAACCTGTTCGTCTGGTCCGACCCTTCCAGCACGCATGGCGAGCCCGGCGCCACCTCACGCCAGGGCTACAATATCCGCCATTGGGTGGATGGCGACCTGACTTTTTGGCTGATCTCGGATGTGGAGGCCGATCAGCTCGCCCAGCTCCAGGATCTGCTGCGCAAGCACTAGTGCAAGATCGGATCGGCTAAGGGGCGCCGCCGCTTGTGACAGTGCGCAGGCCGTTGAGCAAAATCTGTACGCCCAGACAAAGCAGAATGAAGGCCGAGAGCCGCAGGAACACGTTGATCCCGCTGGGGCCCAACCGGGTCAGGACCTGGTCGGCGTAGCGGTAACTGAGATAGATCGACCAGCTCACCAGCGCCACGGCGGCAAGACCCCCGCCGGCTTCGAGCAGCAAGGCTCGGCTGTTGCTGAGCGCGTTGGGGGCGCTGCTGCCGATGGTCAGCATGATGGCGATTGAGCCGGGTCCCACGGTCAGCGGCATGGTCAGCGGATAGAAGGCGCCGGCCATGACGGCGTCGGCCGACGCCGCAGGCGCGCGCGATTTGGCATCCTCCTCGCCGCGGTTCAACAGACGCCAGCCGGTGGCCGCCACCACCAGCCCGCCGCCGATTTGCACGGCCGGCAGGCTGAGGGCGAAGAACTTCAGGATATGCGAGCCGACGAAGAGCGAGGCCGTCGCCAGGATGAAGCTGTTATAGGCAACGCGCCGGGCGATGCGTGCCCGGGTCTTGTGATCCACGGCGGCGGTGTAACTCAGGAAAATCGGCGCCATGCCGAGCGGATTGACAATGGGGAAAAGCGCCAGGGCCACGAACAGCAGGGCATGGACGAAGGTGCCCTCGCTCATCACGGCGATCATGTCGTTTATCATCGTCAGCCCGCATTTCCACCACAGGGGGCGGCCCCCGGATGGGGAAGGTTACGGTCAATCGTCGGTAGCGTAAACTGGCGCCGGCGGCGGGGGGCCGGAGCCGATTGTCACGGCACGTCCATCGCGCCTGGATCGCGTGAGCCAATCACGCAAGCGGAGACGATGCCGTGCCGACCATGATGCATCTTTCCGTCTTCGGCGGCCTGCTTCATATCGGGCTGTCGGGGGCGGTCACCATCCACGTGCTGCTGCACAAGCGCGACGTGCGCTCCTCCACGGCGTGGATCGGGCTTGCCTGGCTGTCGCCGGGTTTCGGCGCGGTTCTTTATTACGTGTTCGGGATCAACCGCATCATGCGCCGCACCTCGCGCATGGTGCGCGGCACCACACCGCGCAAGGCCATGGTGACGCCCAAGCCACATGGCCCGGATTCGAAGCCGCCGGCGCTGGAGATCAGCAGCCTGCCGGAGAACATCGCCACAATCGCCCGCGTCAGCCAGATTGCCTCGCATCACATGATGGCGGCGGGCAACGCCATGACGGTGCTGCGCGCGGGCGATGAAGGCTATCCCGCCATGCTGGATGCGATCGGCAAGGCGACCCGCAGCGTGGCGATCGCCTCTTACATTTTCCGTGCCGACAAGGTGGGGCTGGCCTTCGTCGCCGCCCTCAAAAAGGCGCAAGATCGTGGCTGCGAGGTTCGTGTGCTGATCGACGGCGTGGGCTGCGGCTATCTGCGCTCGCCCATCGCCGAACAGCTCGCGGCCGCCGGCATCCCCACCGAGCGATTCATGCATTTCTGGCAGCCCTGGCGCATGCCCTTCGTCAACATGCGCCTGCACAAGAAGCTGTTGATCATCGATGGCACGGTGGGCTTCACCGGCGGGCTGAACATCTCGACGCAATGCGTGCTGAAGGATCACCCCCTGCATCCGGTCAACGACGTGCATTTCCGCCTCGAAGGACCGATTGTCACCCAGCTGATGGTCACCTTCGCCGAAGACTGGAATTTCATGACGAGTGAAGTGCTGGATGGCGATGCCTGGTGGCCCGAGCTGGCACCGGCCGGCGCCATCCCGGCGCGCGGGGTCAGCTCCGGACCCGATGAGGATATCGGCATCCTCTCGTCCATCATGGCAACCGCCATCGGCGAAGCCAAACGGCGCCTGCGGATCGTCACGCCCTATTTCCTGCCCGACCAGACCTTGGCCGCAGCGTTGGTTATCGCAGCCCTGCGCGGGGTCGAGGTCGACATTGTCGTTCCGCAAAAGTCGGACCATCCGAGCCTGGATTGGGCCATGCACGCCCATTTCGGCTATCTCTCGGTACCCGGGATCAACATCTATTTTGCCCGGCCGCCCTTCGATCACAGCAAGCTGGCGACCGTCGATGGGGCCTGGAGCCTGATCGGCAGCGCCAATTGGGACGTGCGCAGCCTGCGCCTCAATTTCGAATACAATCTTGAATGCTATGGTCCGCGCGCGGCGGTCGAGATCGACAAGGTGATCGACGAGAAGATCGCGGCCTCCCGCAGGGTGGACCCCGCCGAATTCGCCGGACGTCTGGCGCTGACCAAGCTGCGCGACGCCGCGGCACGGCTTCTGCTCCCCTATCTTTAAGTCTCAAAACATGTTCGGGGCCTTGTCGAGACCCGCGCTCTCCCCCATCATAACCGGGGGATTGAAAATGCCTTCCACCGCCTGCGGCCCGCTTGCGGCCCAATCCGGCGTGGTCGCATTTCCGAGGGTGGAGGTTCGCGGTCGCTTGAAGGTCATAAGCTGGAATCTCCTGCGCCTCATCGGTGCGCCGGTCGAGGATATCGCCCTGCTGATCGACGAGCACCATCCCGACCTGCTGCTGCTCCAGGAAGCGACCAAAGATATGGAAAACCTGCCGAACCTGGTCGGCGGCCATTTCTATCGCGATCCCCTGCCCCGCCGGATTCATGGGCTGGCGGCCTGGAGCCCGAAGCATCTGCACCCCCCGCGGACCATCCATCTGCCGAAATCGCCAGTCCCCATGCGCTACGCCCGCATCGCCCAACTCGTCCAGCTGGGCGACATCACCTTCGCCAATGTCCATCTCTCCCACGGTCAGATGTTGAACCGCCTCCAGTTGAACCACATTGCAGCTGTTCTCGAAGGGCCTGCCGCGGTCATCGGCGATTACAACGCCTGGGGCCCGACGATCCTGCATGGCTTTCGCGATGTGGGTCCGCGGGAGGCAACCCACATCCAGCAGAACCTTCTGCGCTTTCGCCTCGATCGCTGCCTGGTCCGCGGGCTCACTTGTGCGAACGCCCGGGCCTTGAAGAAAGGCAAGTCCGATCACCGGCCCATCATGCTGGAGCTTGCCGTCGCCTGATCGGCGAACGCAGTGACAGGAGACCGTCATGACACATCGCCTGGTGCATTGCCTCTGCGGCGCCATCGAGATCCGCGCCAATGGCGAGCCGTCCTGGGCCGGGCTCTGCCACTGCGAGAGCTGCCGGCGCGCCACAGGCGGTGTGCTGATGGGCGCAGCCGGATTTCCGCGAGAGGCCGTCAGCGTCACGCGCCGAACGATCCGCTACTAACCTTCGTCACCCGGCCTTCGGCCCGGTTTCTGCCGCCGCTGCGGCACGGCGCTCAGCTATGAAAACAAGCGCTGGGCCGGCGACATCCATCTGATGATCGGTGCGTTCGACAAGCCCGAGACGCTCAAGCCGGCATTTCATATCTTCGCGCAGGAGCGCCTCTCCTGGCTTCATATCGGCGATGACCTGCCGCGCTATCGGACGACGCCGAGCGCGGGTGAATTGATGGACTAGGCGCCTACAACACCCCCTCGGCCGTCGTGATCACCCTTCCGTCGGCGCTGACAGCGCGCAGTACAAGGCCATCGGCTGATTTCCGGGCTTCCAGCGTCAGCGGTTCATCGCCATAGGCCGGTGCCACGCCACGAAAGGCAAAGTGCTTCAGCGCATTGTCGCCGTGACGGCTCGCCACCAGATCGAGCAACAATGTAGCGATCAGCGGCCCGTGCACCACGAGGCCCGGATAGCCTTCGACCGTCGTGACATAGGGATGATCGTAGTGGATGCGATGGCCGTTGAAGGTCAGCGCCGAATAGCGGAACAACATCACCGGATCGGGCCGTACGGTACGGGAGAAATCCGCCGCTGCCTCGTCGGCGCCGGCCCTTTTTGATTCGGTCTTGCCGTGACGGCTCGTATCCGGCGGGCCGCGAAAGACGATCGTGTGGCGTTCGTTCAGCGCCGGTTCGCCACCGGCGCGGATCTCGTGATCGGTCTCCACGAAAACCAGCGGCCCGGCGGAGCCCGCCTTCGGGGTGATGGAGCGAATCGTCGAATGGCGCTCAACCTTGTCCCCGACGCGGATCGGCCGGTGAAACTCGATGACGCTGCCGGCCCACATGCGCCGCGGCAGCTTCACCGGCGGCAGCAACAGACCCAGATGCGGATGGCCGTCGACCGCGATGTCGCGCGCACGCGCCTTCGGCGTTGCACAAAGCCAGTGGATTCCCTGCGGCGCCGCATCGCCGCCTCGCGCCGGCGCCACGTCATGGTCCAGCGTGGCATGGAGCCCGTCGACCATGGCCGCCGTGACGATGTCGCTGGTCACAGCACTGCGGTCGACCCAGCCGGCAAGATCGGGATCGAGCGGTTCGTTCATACGCTGATCCCGGCGAACTCCTTGCGGATCGCTTCGCTATGTTGGCCGAGCGCGGGCACCGGCTTTGGCCGCAACTCGGGATGCAGCGCGGAGGCTGCCACTTCGAACTGACCGCCCGGGCTATCGACTGCGATGCGGTGCAAGGCCGGATGGCTGGCGAGATCAGCGACCGTCGAAACCCTCGCCCAGGCGATCTTCGCGGCATCGAGCCGCGCAATCATGTCTTTTGCCGTGAA
>CAZQLF010000153.1:0-6811 GCA_964594035.1 uncultured Rhodospirillaceae bacterium
CCGGGTGCCTGCGCCGACGTCGTCATACTGGAGCTCGGCGTCTTAAGCTTTCTGTCGGCAAGCGAGCTTAACCGGCTATGTACCATCATCTCCACCGTCAATCTGGCGGGTGGCGCCACCGTCATCAGCGAGGGCGAGCCGGCCGATGATCTGTTCAACGTCATTAGCGGCGCGGTAAAGCTTTTCAAGCTGCTGCCCGACGGCCGGCGGCAGATCACCGGCTTCCTCTTTGCCGGCGATTTCCTCGGCATCGCGCTGAATGACATCTATGCCTACAACGCGGAGGCCATCGAGCCGCTGAAACTCTGCCGGTTTCCACGCCGCAAGCTCGAGGCGCTGCTGGGCGAGCTGCCGAAGCTGGAACGAAAGCTGCTGGGCACCACGGCGCATGAGCTGGCCGCCGCCCAGGACCAAATGGTGCTGCTCGGCCGCAAGACAGCGAAGGAGCGCGTTGCCTCGTTCCTGGTCTCGCTGTCCCAGCGGGCGGTCAAGCGTGGCCGGCCCGCCTCGCCGCTGGAAATTCCCATGAGCCGTGCGGATATGGGCGACTATCTCGGCCTCACCACGGAAACGGTCAGCCGCACCGTGACCCAACTGCGCCACGCCAGGTTGATTGCGACCGGCGCGCGCAACAGGATCGAGATCCTGGATGCCGGCGGCCTTACCGCTTTGGTGGACGGCGCGGCGCAATAGAGAGTGGCGCTGCCTCATCGGACGTTTCCTCATCGATCAGAATTCGCTGGGCGGCCCCGTCGAGATCGTCGAACTGTCCCGACTTAAGGGCCCAGAGAAAGCCCGCCAGCCCAAGCAACCCCAGAAAAAGGGCGGCGGGAATCAGGTAGATCAGCACACTCATGGCCGCACCCATTTGAGCCGTAGTGCGTTCAGGGTCACCAGCAGGGACGAGGACGACATGGCAACAGCCGCCAGGAGCGGCGTCACCATGCCGGCCACCGCCAGGGGCACGGCGGCCAGGTTGTAGAAGATCGCCAGGGCGAAGTTCTGGCGCACCAGGCGGTCGGCGCCGCGGGCGAGAGCGAGGGCCAGGGCGACCGGCGCCAGGTGGCGGCCCTGAAACAGCAGATCGGCCGCAGTCTGGCTGACGGCCGCAGCGCTGGCCGGCGACATGGAGGCGAACCCGGCAGCGAGCGCGGGCGCATCGTTCAGCCCGTCGCCTACCATCAAGACTTTGCGCCCTGCGGCAGCCAGGGCGCTCAAGGCTGCAACCTTGTCCGCTGGCAGACAGCCTGCCCGCCAATCGTCGATGCCGAGACAGGCAGCGATTTCGCGGACGGCAGCGGGACGATCTCCCGACAACAGCACCAGCCGGTATCCGCATCGGCGAAGTTGGGCGATCACAGCCTGCGCATCGATCCGCGGCCGGTCGGCGAATACGAAGCGCTCGGGTTCTTCACCCGGCTGGGCGAGCCACATTTCCATCAACCCGTCCTGGTCGTTCGCCTGGCCGAGCGGCCCGCAGAAGCGCCGGCTGCCCAGCCGGATCAGCCCGCCATCGGCCGTGGCGGCAAGGCCGCGCCCGGGAACTTCGCTGACGTCGCACAAGACAGGCACCGGTCCCGTCACGGCTGCGGCCAGGGCGACAGCGAGCGGATGACGCGAACACCGGGCAAGCGCCGCCGCCAGGCGCAACGCGCGATCCGGAACCGCGGCGGCGTTCAGCAGCTCGGGACGGCCTTCCGTCAACGTGCCCGTCTTGTCGAAGACCACGGTGTCGACCGCCGCCAGCCGCTCGAGCGCATCGGCCTTTTTCACCAGCACGCCGCGGCGCAGCAGCTGGCCGGTCGCGACGACCTGAACCACCGGCACGGCGAGCGCGAGCGCGCAGGGGCAGGTGATGATCAGGACCGCCACGGCCGCCATCAGCGCGCCATGGAGACCCGCATGGGAAAAGGCGAGCCAGCCGACAAACGTCGTCGCGGCGATGACGTGGATGACCGGCGCATAGAGACGCGAGATACGGTCGGCGAGGCGGACATAGCGCGCGCGCCCCTGCTCGGCGGCCGCCATGAGACCGGCGATGCCGGCAAGAAACGTGTTCTCGCCCGCGGCACTCACCCGGATCTGCAGTGGCGCCGAAAGGTTGAGGGCGCCGGCAAGAACTTTGTCTCCCGCCGCCGCTGACGCCGGCAGGCTTTCGCCGGTCAGAAGGCTGTTATCCAGTTCCGAACGCCCGGTTTCGATCGTGCCGTCGGCGGGAATACGATCGCCTGCCGCAACCTCGACGATCATCTCCGGACGTAGTGTTGCCACCGGCACCGAGCGGCGGTTGCCGTCGGGCTCCACCACCCGCGCCGCAACCGCAGTCAACGCCAGCAGGTGCTCGGCAGCCGAGCGGGCCCGGGCGCGGGCCTGGCGGTCGAGATAACGCCCGCACAGCAGGAAGAACAGCAGCGTGACCGAGGCGTCGAAATAGACGTGGGTTGCGCCATGCATCGTCTCCATCAGGCTGGAGCCCGAGGCGAGCAGCGCGCCAAGCGAAATCGGCACATCCATGTTCATGGCGCGGCTCTTCAGCGCGCTCCAGGCGGAGCGGAAGAACGGCCGGCCGGCATAGGCGACCGCCGGCAGGGCGATAAGCGCGGAAACCCAGTGGAAGAGATCGCGGGTGACCGCATCCATGTCGTTGCCGCTTCCCGACCACACCGAGATCGACAGCAGCATCACGTTGCCGGCGGCAAATCCCGCCACGGCGAGAGCACGAAGCAGCTCGCGATCGGCCGCCTTCGTGCTGTCATCCAGCAGGGCCGGGTCATAGGGCGTTGCGACATAGCCGAGCCTGGCCAGCGCTTGCAGGAAATTGCGGGGTTCAATCCCCGCCAGGCGATAGCGACGCGCCGGAGGCTGAGATTGACCCGGGCCTCGCTGACGGCGGGAAAAGCCGATAGTGCCCGCTCGATCTTTCCAATGCACGCCGCGCAGTGAATGTTTTCGGCCATGAGATCGAGCCGATGAAGGCCGTCGCTGCCGGTGCGCACGAAGGCGGCGGGATCGGCGACGGGTGCTGTCGACTGCAGGAACATTTCGCGCGCGGCATCGGAAAGCACCGGTGCCGGACAACAGGCCGGTGTCAGCACGATCGCTTTCATGGCTGGCCCAGGGGCTGCACCACAGGCTCGACCAGGATGCGCTGCTCGGCGTGGAAGCGGGTCTGGCCTTGCGAGGCGACGGCGACCCGCACGTCCCAGACGCCCGGCAGCGGTGCCCGAACAGTGGCCTCATAGAGGCCGGGCGCAGTTTCGCCAAGGCTTGCCTGGCGGTCGAATCCCTCCTGCGTCGGCCGAAGCATCACCATCGAGACGGCGAGGTTCGACAACGGACGGCCCTTGTCGTCGGCCAGGTGAAAGACGATCCGGCCCTCAGGCGCGTAGGCGATATTCGCCTTCCAGCCGAGAGCGGCTTCGGCGCGGCTGGCGGCCAGCACCCGGTCGAAGCCGAGGCCCTCGGCATAGGCGCTGTCGCTGACGAGGCCGGAGAAGGTGGAGAGCGCGTACCAGATCATCACGCCGTTGACAGCGGTGACCAGGATGAACGAGCCGACCAGGATCGCCAGGAACTTGCGCCCGCTGAAGGGATGCCGGATTTGAGCCGCCCGGTTCATTGGGGCCCCCGGAATACGGTCTCATAGCGAACAGGCTGGCCGCCGTGATCGGAAAGCGCAAAAACAAAAATGGTGGCGGCAGCCCGCTGCGTGCCGGCGGGCAGGCTGACATAGGCACGCAGGCTGCGCACATCATCGGCGGGCACATCGATCTCGTCGCCGGTCTGCCCGACGATCGTGAGCGCCGCGCCCGGCAAGCCCTCGACAGCCAACATCAGGTGGCGCTCGGCATGCTGCTTGTTGAGGACGCGGATCGTATAGCCGTTGCGCAACCCGCCATCGGTCAGCAGCACGAACATCGGGCTGCGGTCATGCAGCACGCTGAGGTCGAGGTCCGCACGCGTGATCAGCGCATACAGCATGATGAGGCCGAGGACGGCCCACAGGGTCGCGTAGAGGATCGTGCGCGGCCGCCACAGGCGATACGTCGCAGCCTGTCCGGCCGCACGGCGCCGGTCGTTGGCAAGCGTGTCGTAGCCGATCAGATTGGCCGGACGCCCCAGCTTTTCCATCACGCCGTTGCAGGCGTCGATGCACAGCGCGCAGGTGATGCATTCGAACTGCTGGCCATCGCGAATGTCGATGCCCATCGGACAGACGACGACGCAGGCGCTGCAATCGACGCAATCGCCCGCGCGCACCGTGCCGACGCTCTTCAAATGCCTGGTTCGCGGTTCGCCCCGCCAGGCGTGATAGGTGACGACGAGCGATTCCTCGTCCAGCATGGCACCCTGAATGCGCGGCCACGGGCACATGTACGTGCAGACCTGCTCGCGCATCAGACCGCCGAAGACATAAGTCGTCAGCGTCAGGACGCCGATGGTCGCATAGGCGATCGCCGGCGCCTGGAGAAGGGCGAGCTGCCTGGCAAGCTGCGGTGCGTCGGCGAAATAGAAGACCCAGGCGCCGCCGGTCGCCATGGCGATGACCAGCCACAGCCCATGCTTGAGGATGCGCTTGCGCAGTTTGGCGAGGCTGAGCGGCTCGGCATCCAGCTTGATGCGCGCATTGCGGTCGCCCTCCACCGCGCGCTCGACCACCAGGAACAGATCCGTCCAGACCGTCTGCGGGCAGGTGTAGCCGCACCAGACGCGGCCGGCCACGCTGGTCATGAAGAACAGGCCGATACCGGCCATGATCAGCAGCCCCGTGAGGTAATAAACTTCCTGGGGCCAGAGTTCGATGAAGAAGAAATAGAAACGGCGATGGGCGAAGTCGATCAGGACCGCCTGGTCCGGGGCGCCGGCGCCGCGATCCCACCGCAGCCAGGGGGTGACGTAATAGATCGTCAGCGTGACCGCCATGACGATCCATTTCAGCCGGCGGAAAAAACCGGACGCGCGCTTCGGGTGGATCTTCACCCGCTTGGCGTAAAGACTGCGGTTCTCCTTCTTGTTGACCGGCCGAACGTCGAATTCGACGATCGCGGCACCCTCGGTGGTCATTTTCCGCCGCCGAGCGAATGAATGTAGACCGCGAGCTCCTTGATCGTCGCATCGTCGAGCCGGGCGCCCCAATTGGGCATCACGCCGCCGCGCGAATAGGAAATGGTCCGGATGATGGTGTCGCGATCGCCGCCATAGAGCCAGATCCTGTCGCTGAGGCGTGGGGCGCCGCTTTGCTGGTTGCCTTCGCCCTTTTCGCCGTGACAGGCCGCGCAGTTCTGGGCGAACAGGGGCTGGCCGCGCGCCGCCGCGCCGGCATCATGATCGGCGCCCGATAGCGAGAGCACATAATCGGCGACGTCGCCGATCTGGGCCGGCGTCAGGATGCCGTCGGCAAGGAAGCGCGGCATATCCATGGAGCGGGCATCCGGATCGGCGCCGTTCCTCACGCCATGGGTGATGGTGAAATAGATATCGTCCAGTTTGCCGCCCCACACCCAGTCGTCATCGTTCAGGTTGGGAAAGCCGGGTCGCCCGGCTGCATCGCCACCATGACATTGCGAGCAGTTGACGGCGAAGGCCGAGCGCCCGCCGGCGAGGGCGACCTCCTGCAAGGCCGGCGTCTTCTCGATGTCGGCCAGCGGCGTTGCGGCGATCTTGTCACGTACGCCCTGGCCTGCCTGTTTCGCCTCGGCCATGGTCACGTCGATGGCCGCGCGGGTCGAATAACCCAGAAACCCATGGAAATATCCGGTGACGCCGGGCCATGAGGGCATCAATACCCAGTAGACGACGGAAAAGGCGACGGTCGCGTAAAAGGTCCACAGCCACCAGCGTGGCAGCGGCGTGTTCAGTTCGCGGATGCCGTCCCATTCGTGGCCTGTGGTCGGCGTGCCGCTGAACTCGTCGACGGGTTTGCGATCGTCCATCGTCATTCCTCTTCGAGGGGCATGCGCGCCGCGCGGTCGAATTTCGCCTTGGCCTTCGGCCGCAATGCGTAAAAGAGAACGCCGATGAAGATGGCGAGGAAGTAAACGAGGCCGCTGGTCTGGGCGAAATGCAGGGTGGAGGCGAAATCCATGGCGGCGCTCCCTAGCGAAGGTTCTCGTCGGCCTTGTAGGTGGAGAAATCCACCATCCGGCCGAGGACCTGCAGGTAGGCAACGAGAGCATCCATTTCGCTCACCGCGCCCTCGCCGCCGCCGTAGCGGCTCGCGAGCGCCCCCGGATAGCGCTTGACCAGCGCTGCCACGTCCGGATCGTCGGGATTGTCCTGCGCGCGCAGGTCGAGCAGGGCATTGGCGATCATCTCCTCGCTATAGGGCACGCCGACGATGCGGTTCGCTCTCAGGTCGTTGACGACCTGGGAGGAATCGAGCGGCGTGGCGGCGAGAAACGCATAGGACGGCATGACCGATTCCGGCACGATGCTGCGCGGATCGACCAGATGGGCGACGTGCCACTCATTGGAATAACGTCCGCCCACCCGCGCCAGGTCCGGGCCGGTGCGCTTGGAGCCCCACTGGAAGGGATGGTCGTACATGCTCTCGGCAGCGAGGCTGTAATGGCCATAGCGTTCAAGCTCGTCGCGGAAGGGCCGGATCATCTGGCTGTGGCAGAGATAGCAGCCTTCCCGCAGATAGATGTTCCGGCCGGCGGGCTCGGGCGGCGTATAGGGCCTCACGCCACTCACCTTCTCGATGGTGCTGCCGAGATAGAAGTTCGGCAGGATCTCGACCAGCCCGCCGATCGAGACAACGACCAGGATCAGAATCAGCAGCAGCAGCGAGTTCTTTTCGATGCGCGCA
>CAZQLF010000154.1:0-6798 GCA_964594035.1 uncultured Rhodospirillaceae bacterium
TGCGTTGATGGCCCCCGCGACGGCTCCGACCGGCGCCGCCACGATCGCCACGGCGGCGCCGAGAGCGACGCCAAGTGCACAAGCCAGTTCGTCCGATGACATGCAGCCGCCGGCTGCGATCGGCAGGCCCAGGCTGGCCCCCTGGCCGGCTCCAAGCAGTGCGCCAGAGCCGGTACCGCCGACCGGCTTATTTCCGAGATTGAGACCGGGCGGAGATGACATTGCCTCCACGCCCGTGATCCCAAGATGCGAGCGAAGGTCCGATGATGGCGGCAGAAACTTGGTCTGCGTGCAGCCGGTCAGCAGCAGAACGCCAAGCAGCGCTGACTTCGTCACCGGAGACCGCATGGGGACACCTCTCATCAGCTCCCCGCTAGGTCGAGACTGCCCTGGACGTTCGGGCCTTTCGTCAGGGCAGCGCTTTTGTATTGGTCGATTGCCACGCCATGACGGCACAAGGATTCCGCGATGTAAGAGTCTTCGAGGACTGCCTCGCCCCGCAAGATTCCGGTGACTTCGCGTGCCACAGATTCGATTTCGTCGCTCAGCTGCGAGAGCTTGCCGACCGAGCTGCCCTCGCCCTTGGTGAGGTTAAGGCACATGGTCGCGAGTTCGCCGATGCAGGCCGCGGGGAGACGCGCGGTATCCACGCCGCGTTTGCGCATGCGCCGCAGAAGCAGATACCTGACCGAGCCCGGAGCGAGAGCAAGCCAGCCTATGAGTGCCCAGCCAGCCAGATGGACAGGCGGGACAAGACAAATGACGACGAGAATCGCGACCGACCACATAAGCACGCCTTCGACCCCTTCGGCAGGCGAGATGGATCTGTGAAGTAAGGACTTTGTTGAGGGCGGCGGGAAAAGCGAACGCCAGGGATTTCCCACCCGATGCGGCCCGTCAGCTATTCACGGCGGCTGGTGGCGATTCCAAGAGACTCGCGCGCCGTTCAGTCACGCATGGGAGTGAGTCCGATACGACGATGGCTTCAGGCGCCGTCGAGTGCCCGCGTGAAGCTTTCGCGTTCCGGCGCCGCATCGGCGATCTCGAGGCTGGCGTGTTCGGAGCCAGGCGTTTCTCGATACATGTAATCTCTGGTCAGCGGAAGCCGATCGAGCCGTTTTGCAAGCTGGACCTGGAAGACCACCATCGTTCGCGAGCGAAAGAAGACCTCGCAGGCCGCGAGATAGAACTCCCACATGCGATAGAACTGGTCGTCATAGAGCCGGCAGATCTCGTCGCGATTCTCGGCCAGCCTCTCGCGCCAGTGACGCAGCGTATGGGCGTAGTGCTGACGCAAGACCTCGACGTCGCAGAGAACAAGGCCGCTGCGCTCCACGACGGCCATTATTTCTGAAAGCGACGGCACCTCGGCTCCGGGGAAGATGTATTTCCGGATGAACGGGTTGATCGGAGCGGGATCATCGAGCCATCCCACGGTATGGACAAGGGCGACGCCGTCATCCTCCAAAAGTTTATTGATCGTGCTGAAATATTTCGCATAGTTCGCCTTGCCGACGTGCTCGAACATGCCTACCGACACGATGCGGTCAAACCGTCCTTTGACTTCCCTGTAGTCGCGCAATTCGAAACGCGCGAGCGCGCTCAATCCTTCGCGCTCCGCGCGCTCGCTGGCCCGGCTGAACTGTTCTTCACTGAGCGTAATTCCCAGGACCTCCGCATTCGCGCGCACAAGATGCAAGGCAAGCCCGCCCCATCCGCACCCAATGTCGAGGACCTTGAGGCCATCGCGGTCGAGATAGAGTTTTTTTGCGATATGGGCCTTCTTGTCTTCCTGTGCCTGCTCAAGGGTCTCCAGGCCGGTCTGGAAATAGGCGCAGGAATATTGGCGATCGCGATCGAGGAAGAGTTCGTAAAGCCGGTCTGAGAGATCGTAGTGATGCGCGACGTTCCGGCGCGATGTCTTTGGCGAATTGAGGGGGCGCACCAGTTTTTCGAGCCATGTCAGCGCCCGATAGAGCGGATGGCTTCGGGCGCTCGCGAAGTTGCTGGCGAGGAGCGTGAGGAAGTCGACCAGGCTTCCTTCTTCGATCGTCAGGTCGCCGCGCATGTAGGCTTCGCCGATCCTGAGAGTGGGGTTCAATAGGATCCACCAGGCGAGCGCCGGCCGAGCCAATCGGATGGTTGCCTGCAGCGGCCCGCCGTCGCCCATGACGTGCCGGCGGCCATGGCCGTCTATCAGAACAAGTTTTCCCGAGTGCACGATTTGCCGAAGCAATTGAGCAAGCATGGCATCCCCCCGATGTGCTGCTACTTTGTTTGAAACGAGTACTGCTTGTGAACCCTCTTTTCAGCTTACGGAATTGGCGGGAAATCCAGACGATTTGAAATTCCACCGTCATTGAATAGTAAGACGGGCACGATGATTAGGGGGCTTGACATAGGCGTCGTGCGGCCGGATTATGAACGAACGATCGTTCATAACGAGTCCACAATGCGGACCAGCGGGGAAGCCAGCAAGGCGCGGATCGAGGAGGCAGCCATTCGCGTGTTCGTCCACAAAGGGGTGAACGGGGCATCGATGCGCGACATCGCCCGCGAGGCGCAGGTCTCCCTTGGCGCGATCTACAATCACTATCCCAGCAAGGAAGAGCTCGCCTGGGCGCTGTTCTCGCGGAGCTGGGGCGAGATGGGGATGGAGTTGCGCGAGCGCGCCCGGACGGGAGCGACGCTGGCTTCGCAGCTTCGGGAAATGGTTCGCTATGTATTTGAATCGTTTGATGAAAACTGGGAGCTTGTCACCTACGTCTATCTGTCCCGGCATGCGCATCTGCGCAATGTGACGAGCGACATTCCCAACCCCCATATCGTCTTTCGCAAGATCATCGTGGACGCCACGACCCGGGGCGAAATTCCGCGACTTGAGCCGGACCTGGCGACGGCAATGGTGATGGGGGCAATCGTTCAGGTGATCGACATGAAGATCCTCGGACGCGTCCGCGGCAGGCTTGCCGGACACGTCGAGTCTGTAGCGGCGGGCTGTGCTCGCCTTTTGGGCGTGTAATTTTGTATCAGATAATGAACGGACGTTCGTTCAAGCGGAGTAAGTATTGGGCAAGACATAAAATTTCCTCGAAGGAGAGACGTATGCTTCAGAACATTGAACAACTGCGGGAAATAGCCAAGAACTGCCTCAACGGACAGCCGCTTCCGGCAGATCTGGCGCGCTGGCTCGGCATGTCCCTCGAGAAATTTCTGCACCAGCGCGCCCGCTCGATCGACGACGCTATGGACATTCGCACAGCCCGCGGGGGCGTGCCGTGGTGGATGGAAGAGGCAATTCGCAAGCGGGACAAGGCGCTGCGCGCTCTTGCCGAGGGTTTTGCCGCCCACCTGGGCAGCAGTGCACAGGCCCGCTTCGTCCACCAGCTTGCCACCCGCTACGCAGCTTCTGCGTGGCGGTTTGATCGGCGCATCCCGACCCTGCCCATGGGTTATGCGGGGTCGTATTACGAGTTCTTGTGGCTGGCCTTCAGCTCGGGTGCACCGATGCCGATCGGTGAGCGCCGGCTGCGCACGGTTTTGGGTCACTAGCGCGTCCGCAAGGGCCGCAATTCTTCCGATACGGATTTATTGACGAGGCGAATTTCCATGCCGGTAGATACGTGCACGATTGGTCTGGTCGGCGATCTCATGCTTGGCCGCGGCATCAGCGAGGCGACACTGACTCGAACGCCGTCGGAATTCCTGGGGGATGTGCTCCCTGTGCTTGCCTCCACATGTGCCGTGATCGGTAATCTCGAGTCGCCGATTACGGAGAGCGAAGCCGAATGGCGGCAATCCTGGAAGGCATTCCGCTACGGCGCCGATCCGTGCACGGTGGAAATACTGCGCGCGGCCAATATTCGCGCTGTCAGTCTTGCCAACAACCACACCTTGGACAGGCGCTCCGTTGGCCTGGCCGATACCCTGCAACACCTGAAGGCCGCCGGAATCCGCCACGCCGGCGCGGGTAGAAATCTCGAGGAAGCGCTGCGCCCTGCCATCGTCGATCTGGGAAAGCTGCGCATCGGCCTCATCTCAATTACAGACACCATCCCGGAGTTCGCCGCAGGCCCGCAGCGCCCGGGAACTAATTACCTGAGGATCAAAAACAGGGGCGCTTCTCTGGCGCTGATCGAATGCCTCGTGCGCAGCGCGCGCGACAAGGGGGCCGATTTGGTGATCCTGTCCGCCCATTGGGGGCCGAATTTGCGCCCCTGGCCGCCGAAACGATTCCGCGCCTTTGCCCGATCTGCCATCGACCTTGGTGTTGATATCTTCCACGGTCATTCCGCGCATCTCTTCCAAGGCATCGAGGCCCGGGCGCGCGGGTTGATCCTGTACGACACGGGAAACTTCCTCGATGACTACTGGACATTTCCCTTTATCAGGACCGATCGCTCCTTCCTCTTTCTCGTCGATTTGGAGGATGCGCGGCCCGTTCGTCTGCGCATGCTGCCTGTCCTTGTCTCAAACAGGACCGTGCAGCTGGCACGAGGTCGCGAGGCCGCGGCCACGCTGCGTTCGATGATTCGCCGCTGCCATCCGTTCGGAAGCACGCCCATCGTGAACGATGGCATGCTGGTGCTCGACCTTGTGACCCGCGACGCGGCCAAAGTCGCTGGCGGGGCGCAACACCGGGCGCGCCAACCGTGCTGGATGGACCGGCGCTCGCGCGCCGTACCGGTGCGACCGTGACCGGCGGTTTGCGTAGAAGGGGATTCGCGGCCCTCGTTTCGGCGCAGTGCCTCGGCTCCTTCAACGACAACCTTCTCAAGATGGTGGTCTCTCTGCTGGCTGCCGGCATGGCCGCGAAAACCGGAAGCTCCGGATATCTCTCGCTCACCAGCGCCGTGTTCATCCTGCCCTACATTCTGTTCTCGGGTTATGCGGGCTTCGTCGCTGACCGGTTCGACAAGCGCAGGGTGCTGATCCTGGGCAAAGTCCTCGAGATCTTGCTCATGGCACTTGCTCTTGTCGCCCTTGTCAGCGGCCAAAGCTCTTTCCTCCTGTCCGTGCTGTTTCTCATCGCCACCCAGGCAACGTTCTTCAGTCCGGCGAAGTACGGAATTCTGCCGGAGCTGCTTCGGGAAAAGGATTTGCCGGAAGCAAACGGCTACCTCGAGATGTCCCGCTACGCTGCGGTGATCCTTGGTACGGCGACCGGCGGGGCCATGCTGGCGATGTGGCATGACCGTCCGGCAGTCATCGGCACAATCCTCATAACGGTCGCCTGCCTCGGCGCCGCAGCCAGCCTGAAAATTGGCGCGCCGCAGCGCTCTCGCAGCCGCAAGCCTTTTGACCCCAACCCCTGGAGCGAGATCGGTAAAGGAATTCGGCGCCTGCTCTCCGACGGAGACCTGTGGCCTGCGGTGGCGGGCCTGACCTACTTCGAAACCCTGGGCTCGCTGGTGCTGCTCTGCGTCCTTATGATGGGCAAGGAATCAATGCGCACGGACGATTTGCATATCGGCCTGCTCGGCGCTTGCGCCGGGATCGGGATCGCGCTTGGCGCCGCTGCGGCCGGCCGGCTGTCCCGGGGCGCAATTAAGCTGAGCCTGATCACGCTTGGTGCCTGCGGGACAGGAGTCATGCTCATCTGCCTGTCGCATGCCGCCGAGTCATTTGAGCGCTCGGGCGCGGCCCTTCTGGGTTTGGGCGCTTTCGGCGGTCTGTTCCTTGTGCCGCTGAACAGCATGCTGCAGCGCAATGCTGGCCGGACGGAAAAAGGCCGCGTCATCTCGACCAACAACTTTCTGAATATGACGGGTGTTCTATTCTCCTCGGGGCTGCTCTGGCTTTTTCACGATCTGCTGAGGATGGCGCCCGAGCAGATCATATTTTTCACGGGCCTTACGGCTCTTGCGATCACCGTCTGGCTCCTGATCCGCCGTGGCAGGTTCGCGCCGTTGGCTTCTGCGAGCAGAGGCGTGCCGCCGGCGGCCTAGTGCCCTGTGTCGGGCGCTGCGCCTCGAGCCACCTCGGTCTTGAGCCACGCCGGCACTTCGTTCTGGTTCGTGCCCCGGCAGGCGGCCTCCACACAGGCGGCCAGGCTTCCGAAATGGAAGGGTTTGTCGGCGATCCCGGGGCCGTAATGGGCGAACTTGGCCGAGTTCGTCATGATCGCGCCCCGTATTGGCGCCATCTGCTGACGATCGACCATGCACCAACAGGTGTCGTTCAAAATCTCCGCACCGAACGCCTCGAGCGCCGCGATGAAACCCGCCTCCCGGGCGGTCGCATGGATATCGCGGCCGCAGGTGATCACCAGGCGTGCGGTGCCGGCCTTCTGCCGGCCGCGGCAGAGGGCGGCGGTTTGGGCGAGCTCGGTCAGCGAGAAATGCGGATTGCCGAGTGAGACCAGCCCGACCCTGGCCTCTTGTGCCTTGTTCAATTCCCGCCAGCTGGCGGATAGATCGGCGCGCATGACGCGCACACGCCGCTCGATCGCGCCGCCCATCGTCGCCTCCTTAAGCGTTGCTGCCTCCGGCGTGATGCCTGCGATATGGAACATGGGTGCGCCGGATGTCGTGGCGAAGGCAGCGCTGAAAGCCTTCAGATCGTCAGGCGTGGGGTTGGCATTTTCGAGGCCGGTGATGACCGGAATGTCGTAGCCGGCGATCTGTCCGATGTGATAGCCGAGCAGCGGGTAAAGCGCGTCATCGAAGCCGGTGAGGCCGTCAAGTTCGACCTGCAGTGTTGCGCGGCGGCCCTCATCCAGGTGACTGGCCGTGCGCGGCGCTCGGCCGGTCAGCGCCGCACAGACATCCAGGAAATCCGGATACTTCATCGTCCGCG
>CAZQLF010000155.1:0-6779 GCA_964594035.1 uncultured Rhodospirillaceae bacterium
GTCGTTGTCATCGGCGGCGGATTTGCCGGGGCGAGTTGCGCCCGGGCGCTCCGGCGCCTCGACCCGCGCCTCGCAGTGACGCTGGTCGAGCCGAACGCGGCTTTTACCGCCTGCCCGTTTAGCAACGAGGTCATCGCCGGGTTGCGCGACATCGGCGCCCAGGAATTTACCTACCGCAAACTCGCCGGAAAGGGGATCGGGATCGGTCCGCAGGTTGCCGCCGGGGTCGAACAGCGCTTGGGGCCTATGCGGGTCGCGATCCTGAATGCGGGCTTGTATCGCGAGGTGCTGGCGGCGAACTTTTCCGTGGCGGATGTCCGCGCCACCGTCGAGCTCAATATCATGGGTGTTGTGCATGGCCTTGCTGCCTTGCTGCCGCGCATGCGCGAGCGCAGGCTGGGGCAGATCGCGATCACAGGGTCGATTTCCGGGTATCGCGGTTTCTACAGGGCCGCCGCCTATGGCCTTACGAAGGCCGGGGTGATCAACATGGCCGAGGCGCTCGCCGTCGAGCTCGAGCGCGACGGCATCTGCCTGCAGATCTGCAATCCGGGTTTCGTTGCTACGCCGTTGACGGCCGGAAACAGAAGATTGCGATGCCCTATCTCCTGACGCCGGAGTCAGCAGCCGAGGCGTACTTCCGCGGCCTGCAGGGCGGGCGTTTCGAGATTGCCTTTCCCTGGCGCGCCGTGTGGTGGCTGAAGCTGATACGCGCTCTGCCCTACGCGCTGGCGCTGCGACACCTGCGGCGCGTTTTGCCGAGGGAATAGGACTGCAGTAACTCGCAATTGCGGACCACCAGCTTGCTGCGGCGTTCTGTCGCAGGGCTTGTGCGGTCATTTCCGCAAGCCTATTATCACAGGTGTTACAGTATGAACAGTTATCAATGACCCGGACAGCACCATCATGACCGACCGCCAGCCCGAACCCAGCATGGGTTTTCTCCTCGCCGACGTCGCCCGACTGATGCGCCGCAACTTCGATCGCCGCGCCCAGCAGATCGGACTTTCCCGCGCCCAATGGCAGGTGCTCGCCTGGCTGAAGCGCAATGAAGGGATTTCCCAAGCGGCCCTGGCCGACCTTCTGGAAATGTCGCCCATGACCTTGGTGCGGCTGATCGACAAGCTGGAAGCGGCAGGCCTGGTACAGCGCCGGCCCAAGCCCGGCGATCGCCGCAGCTATCAGCTCTATCTCGCCGATCACGCTCACCCGATGCTCGACCGCCTTTGGGAAATGGGCGCTGAGACGCGCCGTCAGGCCCAGGCCGGCATGAGCAAGGCCCAGGAGACGATGCTGATCGACTTGCTCAACACCATCCGGCGCAATCTGGTCGAAGCGGACTCCGAGTCTGCCAATCGTCCGGTGAAGCTGCAGGTTGTTGAGAACGCCTGAGGGCGAAAATGCCTGACGATAAAGTTGCGCCCAAGGTGCCGGAGACAAAGGCACCGCAATTGCGGGCGTCCGAATCAAGGGCGGAGACACCTGCGCCAACGAAGAAGCGCGGACGGAAACTGATCCGCCTGGTGCTTCTGGTGGTGGTGCCGGTGATCGCGCTGATCATCGCCGGTGTCTTCTACATCACGGGCGGGCGCTATGTCGGAACCGACGATGCCTTCACCAAGGCGGATACGGTGCCGGTCAGCGCCGACGTTTCCGCGCGCGTGGTTTCAATCGAAGTGCATGACAATGAGCATGTGACGCAGGGCCAGGTGCTGTTCCGCCTGGACGACGAGACGTTTCGCATCGCGCTGCAGAAGGCCGAAGGCAAGCTGGTGGAGACGAAGAACAACCTGACCTCCTTGCAGGCCACATATCGCCAGAAGCTTACGGATCTGGCCGCGGCCAAGGCGCAACTCGCCTTTGCGCAAAGCGATTATGCCCGCCAGGCGGACCTCGCCGCCAAGGGCTACGCGGCCAAGCAGAAACTCGACGACACCAAGCGTGCCCTCGACATGGCGCGCCAGACGACGAATGGCGATCAGCAGGCGATCGACGCCATTGCCGCCCAGTTGGGTGGCGATCCGGAAAAGCCGGCAGAACAGCAGGCAGCATATCTCCAGGCGCTGGCCGAACGCGATCAGGCGGCGCTCGACCTGCGCCACACGGTGGTGCTGGCACCCTCCGCGGGCACGGTCGGCCAGGTACCGAGCCTGCAGGTCGGCATGTATCTCAATGCCGGCGTGCAAGCCTTCACCCTGGTGCGCACCGATGCGATCTGGGTCGAAGCCAATATGAAAGAGACGGACCTGACCTATGTCCGTCCTGGACAGGAAGCGACCATCACCATCGATACATATCCCGACCGCAGCTGGAAGGCGAAGGTCACCAGCATCAGCCCGGCCAGCGGCAATGAATTGTCGGTCCTGCCGGCGCAGAACGCCACCGGCAACTGGGTGAAGGTCGTCCAGCGAATTCCGGTGCGCCTCGAGCTGGAACCGATGCCGGGCAACCCCCCGCTCAGCACGGGCATGAGCGCGGTGGTGTCGATCGATACCGGCCACCACCGCCATCTGCCGTTCGTCGCGCGCGCCATCGCCGGGACCGATCAAGAGTAGCCACCATGGCGCTGTTCGGGCGAAAGCAGGACACCCCGCATCGCGGCGCGATCACCGTCTCGGTGATGTTGGCGACGATCATGCAGGCGCTCGACACCACCATCGCCAATGTAGCGCTGCCCCATATGCAAGGCAGCCTGGCAGCAACCCAGGACCAGATTACCTGGGTGCTGACGTCCTACATTGTCGCCGCGGCGATCATGACGCCGCCGACCGGCTTCCTTGAAGGCCGGCTCGGGCGCAAACGTCTGTTCCTCATTTCGATCGCCGGATTCACCGTGGCCTCGATGCTGTGCGGGGCGGCTACGTCGCTGGAAGAGATCGTGCTGTTCCGCATGCTCCAGGGTGTGTTCGGCGCGGCACTGGTGCCGCTCTCGCAAACCGTGCTGCTGGATGCCTATCCTCACGAACAGCATGGCCAGGCCATGGCAATCTGGGGGATGGGCATCATGGTGGGCCCGATCCTGGGTCCCACGCTCGGCGGCTGGCTCACCGAGTATTACAGCTGGCGCTGGGTCTTCTATATCAACCTGCCCGTCGGGATCCTTGCCTTCCTCGGCGTTATGGCCTTCGTCGCCGAGACCAAGATCCGCAAGATTCCCTTCGACGTGCTCGGTTTCACCTTTCTCAGCGTGGCGCTGGGCGCACTCCAGATGTTCCTCGACCGCGGCCAGTTGAAAGACTGGTTCGGCTCGACCGAGATCGTGATCGAGTTCGCGCTGGGCATCTTCGCTCTCTATGCCTTCATCGTGCAGATGTTCACGGCGGAGCACCCGTTCCTGAGCCCGGCGATCTTCAAGGACCGTAATTTCGTCACCGGCCTGCTCTTCATCTTCATCGTCGGCATCATCCTGCTGGCGACATTGGCGCTGCTGCCGCCCTTCCTGCAGGATTTGATGGGCTATCCGGTGCTGACCGTGGGATACGTGCTGGCGCCGCGCGGCATAGGCACGTTGATTGCCATGTCCATCGTCGGTCGCGTGATTGCGCGGATGGACCCGCGCATCCTGATCCTGACAGGGTTCTTGCTCGCCTCCTATTCGCTCTACCAGATGGCGCAGTTCACTCTCGATGTTTCGGAATGGATGATCGTCTGGAGCGGCTTCATTCAGGGCCTGGGCCTCGGCTTTATCTTCGTGCCACTGACCACCATCGCCTTTGCCACCCTCGATCCGAAACTGCGCACCGAGGCCGCTGGCCTCTACAGCCTCGTGCGCAATATCGGCAGCAGCATCGGTATTTCCGTGGTGACGACCCTGCTGGCGCGGTTCATCCAGGAAAACCATGTGGACCTCGCTTCCCACGCCACCATGGCGAACCCGGCCATGCACATGCCTGTGGTACTGCAGTTCTGGAACCTGGCCACGGTCACCGGGCGCGCCGCCTTGGATGCGGAGATCAACATCCAGGCCGCGACCATCGCCTATCTCAACGACTTCAAGCTGATGATGTATGTGATGCTGCTGGCGGTGCCGATGCTGATCATCATGCGCCGGCCGAAGCGCCGTGCGGCACCCTCCGCCGAGCAGATGGTGATGGAGTAGCCGCCTTAGGCGTGCTCGCCGATCACCAGCAGATGGCAGCGCATATGGTCGAGGATGGAATAATCCCGGGCCGGATCGACCAGCTTCTGCAGGGCTGTCTTGTGACGATGGGCGATAACTAGCAGGTCGGCCTTGGTCTCCGTGGCCGCCGCGATGATGGTGTCGGCCTCATCGCTTTCGGTGCAATGCACCTGCACGACGAATCCCTGCTCGCGTAGCGCTACCGCCTCGTTTTCCAGATCGTCGCGAAATTCCTCGATCATGCGGGCCGGCAGGTCGGTAGGCGCGTTGGCCTCGGCGATGATATAGGCCGGGTCGACCGTGCAGATGCCGAACAGCACAAGCTCGCTCTTCAGCGCTTCCGCCAGACGCACACCCTCGCGCAGCGCCCGCTCGCTTTCAGGCCGGGTGTCGCAGGCGATCATGATGCGCTGGAACATTCCTAGCCCTCGTACCCCGGCGGCGGGACAAACCCGCCGATCTGTTCCACCACCAGACGTGCCGTTTCAATGGTGGTCAGATCCTGCAGGTGATCGCCAATGACCTGCACGCCCAGCGGCAACCCCGCTTTGTTGAGGCCGAGCGGCGTGACGGTGGACGGCAACAAGACCACGCCGGAGATACCGGCCCAGAACAGCTGGTCGTTGGTGTCCTCGGGCTTGCCGTTGACCATGATCTTGCGGTCCAGGCGGTCGCCCTTTTGATCATGGGGCCAGGCGGGGCCGGCCGCCGCCGGTGTCAGCAATACATCCCATTCCTTGAAGAACTCGTGCCAGGTCCAGCGCATCTTGCTGCGCTCCTCATGGGCCGCCAGCCAGTCGCGATGCATCAACACCGCGGCACGCGCCACCTGTGCCTTGTAGCTTTCATCCTTTGGCGACAGGGCCGCGGCCTTGCGCTGCCAGTCGGCCATGACGTCCGGGGCGAGCCGCGCCATGGTCACGCCACGCAGCAGCCTGATGTAAATCTGATGCGAGCGGCGCATGTCGAGGGATGGCCGTGCCTCGAAGGAAACCGTGGCGCCAGCTTTTTCCAGGGTACGGCCGAGTTCGATGATGCGTTCGGCATATTCGTCATCGACCGCGCAATTCGGATCGCGCGCCATCACCGCGATGCGGTACTCGGCGAGCTTGGTTTTTTTCGGCTTGGGCAGGACCAGCCGCCAGCCGGCTTCATCCAGCGTATCAGGCCCGGCGAGCGTGCCCAGCGCGAGAGCAAGATCCTCGACCGTGCGTGCGAGCGGACCTGCGACGGCGATGTCCGACATGGCGACAGAGCCGGTCACCGTCTGGCCGCGCGAGGGCACGATGCCCCATGTCGGCTTGTGGCCCATCACGCCGCAGTAATGGGCGGGATTGCGGATCGAGGCGCCAATATCGGAGCCGAGCTCGAGTGCCGTCAGCCCTGCCGCAAGCGCCGCCGACGAACCGCCTGACGAGCCCCCCGGGGTCTTGGTCACATCCCAGGGATTGTTCGTGGTGCCGTAGATCTCGTTGAAGCTCTGCCAGTCGGCCAGCAGGAGGGGCACGTTGGACTTGCCGAAGATGACGGCGCCTGCATTGATCAGGCGCTGGGCCGCGACCGAATTGCTGCGTGAGATATTCGCGCGCATGGCGGGAATGCCCCAAGTCGTGGGCGAGCCCAGCAGGTCGAAGGATTCCTTGATGGTCATGGGAAGGCCGTGCAGGGGACCCCACATCTCGCCCTTGGCCAGCGCCGCATCGGCCTTTGCCGCGCGGGCCTTCGCCCCCTCGATATCCATCCAGATGATGGCATTGAGGGCAGGATTGAAGCGCTCAATGCGCGCCAGATAGTGATTCAGCAATTCCAGGCTGCCGATTTCGCGGCTGCGGATCATGCCCGCCAGGCGATGGGCGGGGTAAAGGGCGATGTCGCTCACGCTTGTTCCCTCTGTTGCCGCGCGCGGCGGTCGGCTAGCTTTGGCAGCGTAGCATAATAGGAGAGAAGCGATGAAATCCCGCGCCGCCGTTGCCTTCGAGGCGAAGAAGCCGCTCGAAATTGTCGAGGTCGATCTCGAAGGCCCGAAGGAAGGCGAGGTGCTGGTCGAGGTGAAGGCAACTGGCGTTTGCCACACCGACGAGTTCACGCTCTCCGGCGCCGATCCGGAAGGGCTCTTCCCCACCATCCTCGGCCATGAAGGGGCGGGCGTGGTGGTCGAAGTGGGTCCGGGCGTCAAATCGCTCAAGAAGGACGACCATGTCATTCCGCTCTACACGCCGGAATGCCGGGAATGCGAATATTGCCTGAACCCCAAGACCAATCCCTGCCAGAAGATCCGCGGGACGCAGGGTCAAGGCCTGATGCCGGACGGCACCAGCCGCTTTTCCCACAAGGGCAAGAAGATCCACCACTACATGGGGACCTCGACCTTCTCCAACTACACCGTGCTGCCGGAGATCGCGCTGGCCAAGATCCGCAGCGACGCACCGTTCGACAAGGTCTGCTACATCGGCTGTGGTGTGACGACGGGCATCGGCGCCGTCATCAACACGGCCAAGGTCGAGCCGGGCTCCAACTGCGTCGTCTTCGGTCTCGGCGGTATCGGCCTCAACGTGCTGCAGGGGCTGCGCCTGGTCGGTGCGCGCATGATCGTGGGCGTCGACCTCAATCCCGAGCGCGAGGCCTGGGGCAGGAAGTTCGGCGTGACCCATTTCGTCAA
>CAZQLF010000156.1:0-5521 GCA_964594035.1 uncultured Rhodospirillaceae bacterium
TATCAGCTGATACATCAGGGAACGCGCCTCATTCCTTGCGACTTCATCGCGTTCCACGAACCGCTGAACCCGCTCGGCCGGCACCACGACATACTGCTTGCCAATGTGCTCGCCCAGGCCGAAGCGCTCGCTTTCGGCAAGACATCAGAACAGGTGAAGGCCGAAGGGGTGCCCGACCGCCTCGTACCCCACAAGACCTTCGAGGGAAATCGGCCGTCAAATATGCTTCTGCTGGACAAACTGACGCCGACGGCGCTTGGCAAGTTGGTAGCGCTCTACGAGCACAGCGTATTCACCCAGGGTGTCATCTGGAACATCGACTCCTTTGATCAATGGGGGGTGGAGCTGGGCAAAGTGCTGGCACAGCGGATCATTCCCGAACTCGAGGCTGACAAAGATCCGGCTCCGAAACATGACAGCTCGACCAATGCGCTCATCGCGCGATGCAGAAATAGGCGGAAGAAGCCGAGCTGAAACAACCGGGCCGGAAGGGGGGAGTGCCATGACCAGCGTTTCATCAAAACCCGACGGGCGGCCGGCGCCGAAGAACGAGCCGCTGATCCTGATCGGCGTCATCCTGCTCGTTGTCGTCATGGCCGGCGCGCTGTTCGGCTACGACCAGGGCGTGATTTCCGGCGCTCTTTGGGGCGTTACCAAGGAGTTCGCCCTCAGCCCGTTGCTGCTGGAGGTGGTGACCAGTTGGGTAACTCTGGGCGCCCTGTGTGGCTCGCTTGTCGGTGGCGAGCTCGCTGACCGCATCGGCCGGCGCAAGGCAGTGCTCGCGGCCGCTGCTCTGTTCATTTTGGGAGCAATTATTCAGGCCTTCGGGCCAGCTACGGCGGTCCTGGTGTTGGGCCGCTTCATTGTCGGGACGGGCGTGGGTGTGGCCGCCGTTGCCGCACCGCTTTACAGCGCCGAGATGGCGCCGCCAGCCTGGCGCGGCCGTTTTGTCTCTGCCTATCAGCTCGCCATCACCATCGGGATATTTCTCGCCTATCTGATCGACCAGCTGCTTTCAAGCGCGGGCGAATGGCGCCTTATGTTGGGTATCTCGGCGGCTCCCGCCCTGATCCTGCTCCCGGTGGCCCTTGCTGCGCCTGAATCGGCACGCTGGCTGGTGAAGCAGGGACGCCGCGATGAAGCATTCAAGGTGTTGAACCGGTTGCACCCGGGAGAGGACAACCGCGGAACGATGACGGTGATCGAGCAATCACTCGCGGCCGATGCAGAAACGGCGTCATGGGCGGAAGTGTTCTATCGGCGGTGGCGCCGGCCCCTCGTCATTGCCCTTGGTCTTGCGATCTTTCAGCAGATCACCGGGATCAACGCGATCATCTATTATGCCAATCAGATTTTCGCCGAGGCCGGATTCGACTCCCCGGCCGCCCAAACCATGGCGACGACCTGGGCGATCGGCGCGGTGAATGTGGCCGCGACGTTCATCGCCATCGCCTATATCGACCGGATCGGGCGCCGGCCGCTTCTGCTCATCGGCCTCGTGGGGATGGGAATCAGCCTGACGGTGGTCGGATTTGCGATCTGGCTCCGTGACACATCTCTCTTCACCGGCTGGTTGTCCGTGGGCTGGGTCACGCTTGTGGCGCTGGTTGTCTTCATTACGTCATTCGCATTTTCCCTCGGCCCGGTGGTATGGACGGTCATCAACGAGATCTTTCCGGGCCATATCCGCGGGCGCGCCGTGGCGGTTGCGACCGGCGCGAATTGGGGCGCGAACTTTCTTGTCAGCCAGTTCTTTCTGACCCTCATTCACGGCATCGGCATTGCGGGAAGTTTCTGGCTTTTCGCCTTCTTCTGCGTGGTGAGCTGGATCTGGATCTACCGGAAGCTACCTGAAACGAAGGGCCGGAGCCTGGAGCAGATCGAGCAGTTCTGGAGCAAGGAAGCAGGCCCCCTCAATCGATCGCAAGGCCAGGCGGGTCTGGCCTAAGTCTCAAGCAGGAGATCGCTTTCATGCGCATTGCACTAGTCGGCCTTGGCCGGATGGGCGCGAACATGGTCCGGCGGCTGATCAAAGGCGGCCATGAATGCGTCGTCTTCGACGTGTCGCCCAAGGCGGTGGCGGCGATGGCGAAGGAAGGAGCGGATGGCGCCTCGGCGCTCGCCGATCTCATCACGAAACTGCCGAAGCCGAGGGCTGTCTGGCTGATGGTGCCTGCGGCCGTCGTGGACGACTCCATCGCCGGCCTGGCCCCGCTTCTGGAAGCTGGCGACACGATCATCGATGGCGGCAACTCCTACTATGTCGACGACATCCGCCGTGCCAAGCAGCTCGCACAAAAGAAAATCAATTACATCGATGTGGGGACCAGCGGCGGCGTCTGGGGCCTGGAGCGCGGTTATTGCATGATGGTTGGCGGTCCTGACGATGCCGTGAAGCGCATCACGCCGATCCTGGAGACACTGGCACCAGGACCGGACGTCGGCATCCCGCGAACCGTAGGGCGTACGGGGCCGGAGCGCACCAGCGAGCGGGGCTATCTCCATTGCGGGGCCAATGGCGCGGGCCATTTCGTGAAGATGGTCCATAACGGCATCGAATACGGCCTGATGGCGGCCTATGCCGAAGGCTTCGGCATCCTGAAGGCCGCCAATATCGGCAAGCGGAAGCACGCCGTCGATGCCGAAACGACGCCTCTGCGCGATCCTGAAGAGTATCAATACGATCTGGACCTGCCGGCGATTGCCGAACTTTGGCGGCGGGGCAGTGTTGTCGCGTCCTGGCTGCTGGACCTTACGGCTAATGCCCTGTTCAAGGATCCAGGCCTCAGCAACTTCGCCGGCCGCGTGTCGGATTCGGGCGAGGGCCGGTGGACGATCAAGGCCGCCATCGACGAGGCGGTGCCCGCCCCGGTGCTGTCGGCGGCTCTCTACGCGCGATTCAGTTCACGCGGGGAGGGCGATTTCGAAAACCGGCTGCTCTCGGCGATGCGTTACCAATTCGGCGGCCATGTGGAGAAGGAAGCCAAATAGGCTGGAGAACTGCCGTGCAGCTTGAGGTGCTTGCCGATCCAGGTGCCGTGGCCCGCGCTGCCGCCGATCGGATAGCTGGCGCTGCACGAACGGCTGTCAGTGCCCGCGGGCACTTCATCGTCGCCGTCAGCGGCGGGCATTCGCCCTGGCAAATGCTGCGCGATCTGGCCGGCGAAGACCTGCCTTGGAAGGACATTCATTTCGTCCAGGTCGATGAACGCGTGGCACCCGCTGGCGATCCGGATCGAAACCTGACTCATCTGCGCGAAAGCCTGCGGGGCCAGACGCGGCTGCCGGCTGCAAACATCCATCCCATGGCAGTCGAAGCAGTGGATCTCGATAAGGCGTGTGCAGACTATGCCGCCATGTTGCGGAACCTCGCCGGACGGCCACCGGTACCGGATCTGGTACATCTCGGCCTCGGGCCCGACGGGCACACGGCCTCCCTGGTACCGGATGATCCTGTTCTTGATATTGCCAATGTGGATGTGAGTGTGACCGGGATCTATCAGGGTCGCCGGCGCATGACGCTTACCTATCCGATACTTGATCGCGCCCGGCAGATTTTGTGGGTCGTGACGGGCCGCGAAAAACAGATGGCGCTTCAGCGTCTGCGCAACGGTGATCGCTCGATCCCCGGCGGCCGGATCAATGCCGTCCACGCGCTGATTCTGGCTGATCGTGCCGCGGCGGGATCGGAGCGAAGCGTGCCGTAAGGTCCAGGAGCTTCGGCTCTTCTATTGGGCTTTTCGGAAGCAATTTGCTGCCGGCCTATAGCGTCACCTCGTTTACCCGCTCATAGGAGAGCCTGCGGGCGAGCCAACAGCCGACCTGAACGCTCTCGCTGCGTCCGTCTGTTCCCCGCCTGAAGCCCAGAGTCCAGTCGCCTGGTGGCGTGTGATCCAGTGCACGATGGCAGGGCAGCGTCCAGATGTCCGGGCCGACGGGATTGAGCAGCTCCATCCGGCCTTGGCCCAGGAAGCCTGAGAAAGCCCCGTAGAGCGCGCCACCCGTCTCGATCACAGTGAGATCGGCACCAAGCTCGGCGGAGCGGTAGCGCCCGGCCACGTCCCTGCGACCCTTACCCGGGCAGGGCAGCAATGTGGAGTTATGATTCTCCTGCGGGCGCTGCATCTGCACGGCGCTGCCATCGAATCTCAGCACGCTCCCGCCGGCACTGCGGGCGGAGCCATCGGTTTGCAAATCGAGCTCCTCGGGCGAATGTCCATAGCGCAGCCGGATCTGGCCTGGCGCTGCGGCCTCGATGCGGACCGCCAGACCTGTTTCCGGCTCGACATGATTGCCAAGCCAGGCGGGGGCCGGTTGTTTCGGATCAGGTTTCGGCCGTTCTTCGCCCAGCACGGCGGCGAGCACATCAAGGGCCGCTGCCCGCGCATCGGACAGGTGATTGAACATGACGACCACGGATACGCGTTCCGCCGGCAGGTAAAGGCGGTGGGCGCGCCAGCCTCTGAGTGCGCCGCCATGGCCGATGGCCGTGCGGCCGAATTCGGTCGAACGGGACAGACCAAAGCCATAGGCCGCAGGATTGCCGTCAGCGAAGGTGACCGGAACGCACAGGCGCGTCGGCAGCGCGCCCGAATCCTCCCGCATCCCATCGAAGTGACGCTCCCAGGCGATCATGTCGTCGAGCGAGGCGCCGAGGCCGGCATCGCCCGTCCAGATGATCCGGTTCTCGGCGGCGCGAAAGCCAGTAGCCTGGCTGCCTTCGTAACCTTCCGTGCCGTCAGGCATGGCGCGTGTGTCGGCGGCAAGGAAAGCGCTTCCCATGCCGGCACGATCGAAGATCCGGCTGCGCAGCAGTTCGGCGAAGCTGCGTCCGGTGCGCTCCTGCAGGATTGCCGACAGCAGGCGAAAATTCTGGTTGCAATACGAATAGCGCTCTCCCGGCGCGAATTGCAGTGATCGGCCGAAGCTGATGATGGCGGTCGCCTCGTCATCGCCGAAGGATGCTTCGGCCGGCGAACCCTGCAGCATTGCCAGCGCCCAATAGTCGCGCAATCCCGACTGGTTGTGGCACAGGCGAACCGTTGGCGGCGCCTGCTCGCCCAACAGCGGCAGGTGGCGCCGCACATCGCCATCGAGTGCGGCGGGATCGCCGACAGTGTCCAGGACCAGCGCGCAGGCAAACTGCTTGGTGATGGAACACATGCGAAAAAGCGTTTGCGGTGTGAAAAGAATGCGCCGTTCCGCATTGGCCCAGCCCCAGGTGTGACGCGTCAGCACTTCGCCGCGGCGCAAGACGGCCAGCGCGCCACCAGGCCCGGGATAGCGAAGCGGCAGAGCTTCAATGGTATGATCGAGGCGGGAAGAAAATTCGGCGGTATCCATGGGACCTGCTTTCCAGAGCGGGGACTTTGTTGGCAATACCGGCACATGTCAATTTGCCTTGCCATCGGCTCTTTGACAGAATCGCAGGTGAGGAGATTTTGGTGGACGCAACACCGCTTCATCCGCGTTTTTGTGTCCAAATACCCGGGCTCGACACTCGCCATGCCCCCGGCGCGGG
>CAZQLF010000156.1:5531-6719 GCA_964594035.1 uncultured Rhodospirillaceae bacterium
TTAAAATGGTATACTCGAGGTGGGAAGAAAATTCGGGGGTTTCCATGGAGCCTGCTTTCCAAAGCGG
The DNA here is from genome assembly GCA_964594035.1 of uncultured Rhodospirillaceae bacterium. GTDB lineage: Bacteria > Pseudomonadota > Alphaproteobacteria > Dongiales > Dongiaceae > DASXQK01. The sequence goes on from CAZQLF010000156.1 coordinate 5,599, forward strand.
GGACTTTGTTGACATGGCCGGGCCATGTCAAACTGCGAAGCCACCGGTTTTTCGGTACAATCGCAGCGGGGGAGACCTTCGATGGATGTGACGGCGCTTCATCCGCGTTTTGGCGTCGAGATCGGCGCCATCGACCTGCGCGAGGTGACGGCGGAGCACGCCTATCCGGATATCCGTCGCGCCTTCGAAACCCATTCCTTGCTCCTGTTCCGCGATCAGCAATTGGATGACGAAGCGCATCTTGCGCTCGGCGCGCTGTTCGGTCCGGTCGAAGACCGCTCGATGGGCAAGAACGGCCCCAAACCGCGTATGGACAATGTGACCAACCGGCTCGGGGATGGCCGGCTATCACAGGATGGCGATTTCCACACGCTCAATCTGATTGCCAACCAGCTTTGGCACACGGACAGCACTTTTTTGCCGATGCCCGCACTGGTCAACATCCTCGCTGCCCGCGTGCTCAGCTCAACCGGCGGCGAAACCGAATTCGTCTCCACCCGAGCGGCCTGGCAGGACATGCCCGAGAACCTGAAGGCGAAGGCGCGTCATGCCGTCTTGCGCCATCGCGCAGCGCATTCACGTGCAAAGATTTCGGCCGATCTGGCGAAGCAGGAGAGGTTCACCAAATGGCCGGACCGGGCCTGGCGGGCGCCGAATCAGCCCCAAGCCTGCGCGATAAGCCAGACGGCGATCGACGACCTCGCCGCCAAGATGGAGATGGACAGCTACGATTTCTTCCTGAAGAATCTCGATCTGACCAAGCTGCCCGATCTGTACCGTGCCGAAATGGAAGTCGCCGCCAAGCACTATGACATGGCGATCGCTGCCTGCAACCGCGGCCTGGCTCGGTCGCCAGGGGCTAATGGAAAGACCTGGCTGCTACAAATGAAGGCCGATTCGCTGATGCACACGGGAAAAAAGACAGAAGCTCGCCAAACCCTCGAGGAGGCGTTGCAGGCTGCAAAAGAAATCCCCGATGGGATGCGGGACATGAAGGTACAGGGCATCACCAATACGTTGAAGGGGCTGGAAGGTGCCACGAAGTAGCGACGGGGTTGTGCAGACACTCGGCGCTCGGTCCATTGCTGCGCGAGAGTAGGGCGGCCTCAATCGCCGAAGAG
>CAZQLF010000157.1:0-6711 GCA_964594035.1 uncultured Rhodospirillaceae bacterium
CGGCAAACTGGCCCCGGGAGGCTTAGAGGGCAAGTTGCGCAGTTCGCTCAGTCTGCGCAGCTAAACCCACCTCACCCGCTCGCTGCGCTCGCACCCTCTCCGCCCTAAAGGGCAGAGAGGGTTACAAGACCAGCGTTCCGCAGCAGTCAGTTACTTAGTGCAACCGCGAGGCGTCGTCTTCCGCCTGCTTCATGGCGGCATCCGGCGCCGACTTGCCGAGCAGCACCTCCTGGATCCGCTTCTGCAGGATAGCCGAGAGCTGCTGATAGGCGACGATGGTGGGCCGTGGATACATGGCGCCGATCGACTGCTTCGCCGCGGTAATCAGGGCTTCCTGCCCTTGCGTCACCGACGGATCGTCATAAGACGATTTCCAGATCGGCAGGCTGAGCTTGGCATACTTGTTCTGCACCGGCTGCGAGGTGATGTAGGCGATGTACTTCCACGCCTCTTCCGGATGCGCGCTGTTGGCGGTGATGCCCAGGCCCATGGAGCCGTTAACGGCCGAGGCCTCTGTCTTGCCCTGCACGCCCGGCGAAGGAACGATGCCGACCTTGCCCGCGACCTTGCTCTGCGCCGGATCGTTGGCCATGGCGTACATATAGGTCCAGTTGAGGGCGAAGGCCGCATCGCCGTTGGAGAAGTTCTTGCGGACGTCCTCTTCCAGATATTCGCGTGAGGCCGGGTTGGTAAGGCCATCCTTCATGGTCTGCTCCATGTAGTTGATGGCATCCAGCGCCCCGCCACTGGCAAAGACCGGCTTGTCGCCGTCGTAGAAGCTGCCCTTGTAGGCATCGACCAGCGTCGTGTAATCGCAGATCAGCGCTTCGGCCTGCGACCAGCTCCAGACGATCGGGAATTTCACGATGCCCTTGTCCTTGATGATCTTGGCATCGGCGGCCAGCTCGTCCCAGGTCTTGGGCGGATTGGCAATCCCCGCCTTCTCCAGTATGTCCTTGTTATAGAAAAGGTACTTGGTATCGAGGATCCAGGGCATGCCCCAGCGTTTGTTGTCATAGGTCACCGTCGTCCAGGCGCCGTCATAGACCTGGGCGCTCATGCCGCTGTCGATCTTGTCCGTGACGTCCTTCAGGAAGCCGTGGGTGGCGAACTCCGCTGGCCAGATCACATCGAACAGCACCACGTCATAGCCCGAGGAGCCGGAGCCTTGCGCGGCCACGATCTTGTCGTGCAGCGCCTCATAGGGAACGAATTCCAGATTCACCTTGGTGCCGGGATTGGCCTTTTCGAAATCCGCCGTCATGGCGCGCACATCATTGGCGCTGTAGGCCGCCTGATCCATGAACAGGGCATTCAGCGTCACATCGTCGGCCGAGGCCGGTGCCGGCGCGAGCGCACCGGCGAGCGCGGCAAGGCCGCCTGCTGCAGTCAATGTCAGGAAACGGTTCATAGGCTCTCCTCCCTCTGTCGGTGCCCCTGTCATCGCCGGGTGGATGCAAGAACCCGTCCGGAGAGCAGCGGTTCAGCCACAAGCAAACCACAGGTCAATTATTAAATCAATTTGATAGGTTTATTGGTCGGTGCATAATTTTCGCCAGCCATGACCCGCTCTTCTGGACCACCCGCCCCCACGCCCACCACCGCCGGCACCAATCTGGAGCAGGCAAAATCGCATAACCGCCGCGTGGTCATCGAGGCCGTGCGCATCAACGGCACGCTGTCGCGCGCCGAGATCGCGCGGCTGACCGCGCTCAGCGCCCAGACGGTCTCAAACATTGCGGGCGAGCTGGAAGATGCCGGAATCCTGAAGGCTTCGGCCCGGCGCAAGGCGGGGCGCGGCCAGCCCGCAACGCCGCTCTCCATCGATCCTGACGGGGCCTATTCCATCGGCCTGCAACTCGATCACCGGGAGCTGCTGGGCGTGGTTGTTGATCTGGCGGGACGCATTCGCGCGCGGGGCCTCGTCGCGGTCGACCGCCCCGCGCCGGCCGCGGCCTTGCCCGCCATGCAACGCCTGGTCACCCGCCTGACGAAATCGGCGCGCATCGATCGCCGTCGCCTGCTTGGCATCGGACTCTCCATGCCCGGACCCTTCGGTGTCGAAGGCATCACCTCCGTTGGGCCTACCGCATTGCCCGGCTGGCAGGATTTTCCCTTGTCCGAGGAGCTGGGCCGGCTGACCGGACTTGCTGTGATCGTGGAGAACGATGCAACCGCCGCGGCCATCGGCGAACGTCTCCATGGCGTGGCGCGCAATCTCGACAGCTTCGTCTATTTCTTCATCGGTACGGGGCTCGGCGCCGGGCTTTTCCTCGGTGGGCATCTCTTCAAGGGGAGTGCGCACAATGCCGGCGAGATCGGCCATATGATCGTGGAGCCCGATGGCCGCCCCTGCCCCTGTGGCAATCGCGGCTGCCTGGAGCGCTACATCTCGCTGCGCGCGGCTTACGAGTTTCTCAAGGTCCCCGACGCCGATCATGCCGCACCCGAGATGCTCGGCAATCTCCTTGCCAAGGGTGACAAGCGGATCTTGCGCTGGGTCGATTCCGTCCTGCCGCAGATGCGCCGGGCAGTGAACATCCTAGAATCGATGATCGATCCCGACGCCATCGTGCTCGGCGGATTCTTGCCGCCGAGCGTACTGTCTTTGCTCCATGAGCGGCTGGAGCCGTTGCCACCCTCGGTGGGCGCGCGGCGCAAGCGCATGGCGCCACGCATCCTGCTGGGTGCGGCCGGCCGTGAGACCTCCGCGTTGGGTGCCGCCGCACTCCCGATTTTCGACGAGATGAACCCGCAGTTCGACGTATTGCTGAAGCCGCAGGCGCACAGCGCGTAACCATCATTCCGTCGTGCGCCCTAATTCGAGAGCCAAGGCGGTCATCTGCCCTCGCTTTAGGCCCCTCGGGCTGCGAACTCCCAAAATAATCACAGCACCGGAGCTTCTGTCCGGAAAGATGCCTCTTGGCTGATTATCAAACTTCGGGCACACGGTTTTTCGTTCCGTCACGCTCTTCGATGCGGACAGGGTGAGAAAGCATTTGAGAGTCACGCTCCTTATTCTTCCGGTCAGATTGTCGAAAGCCATTGAAAAACTCCACGTTTAAGCGATTTGCGGCATGCATTGCCGTTGCTGCCGCGTGTGCCTCTTCGCCCGCCTTGGCAGGCAACGAATCGCGTGTCGCCGATTCGCTGCCGACCCCCTTTCGGACGGAGATTCCTGCCGCAGGCCCCCTCGACGGTTTCAGCGGCAGCACGGGACAGGTCACAAGGCTGGGCGATTTTCGCGGGAAGATTGTCCTATTGAGCTTTTGGGCCTCGTGGTGCGCGCCCTGCAGGAACGAACTCGCTTCCCTTGATCGATTGCAGGCCATGCTCGGAGGCGCGGATTTTGTTGTGGTGCCGATTTCGGTCGACGGCAGCGAATCCTCGATCAAATCCACGTATTCCGACTACGGGGTTTCACATCTGGGTATCTATCGGGAATTGTCCGATGACCTGCCCCAGCTCCTGGGCGTCGACAGGGTGCCGACGAACATCGTGGTGAACAGAGAGGGGAGAATCGTTCGCATGTCGACGGGTTCAACCCAGTGGGACTCGCCGCAAGCGCTTGACATGATCAAGTCGTTCATGGCGAGAAGCCCTGGGTCATCCCCAACTGGTCAGGAAGCGAAGATGACGGCCGCAGCCAGCCTCGCGCACAAGGGCGGGCCGAAAGGCTTCTTCGCGCCAGCCGCTGCCGGCCATGCTCCCGCCGGCACGCGGTACAGTGGAGCGGGCAGCGAACAACTTAAAATGCCCTGAGGCCCGCTTCTCGCGGTGATTCGTTCACCAGCGACGCGCCTTGCTTCGCCGGACCACGGGCGGCAAAGATAGCCGGTCATGACCATCCTCGCTCTCGGCCTGCTTGCCGTTCTCGTGATCCTGCTGGCCGCGGCTTTCCTGCTTGTCAGACGCTGGTCCGTGGGCCAGCCGGCCAGAATCGACTGGCTCGGCGGCATCGTCCGCCTGCCCCGCGCCTATCTTCATGACGTCCATGATGCGGTCTCGCGTGAGCAACACGCGGGGCTGATGCACGCCATGACTGCCGGCGGTCTTCTCGCCATTCTGGCGATGCTGGTGCTGATGGCCTGGCTTGGCTGGCGTGGTGCGTTTCCTGGCGCGCTGCTGCTGCTCGCCCTCGTCGTCATGATTGGCGGCAGTCTTCTGGTTGCGCGCCGGCGCTGGCCGCGCCCGGCGCCGCGCTTCTCGCGCGGGCGGTTCCAGCTGCTGCCCGCGCTGTTCCTGTTCTTCGCCTTCGGCACGGCGATGATAGGGTTCGGCGAGATCGGCTGGCTGAAGCAGTCGCCGGACGGGCAACCGCCGGGTCAGATGCTGGCGGCGGTCGCACTCGTGCTGCTGGCAACCCAGCTCGCCTGGGGGCCGCTAAAGCACATCATGGCTGGTACGGTGAATCTGATCGCGCATTCGCGGCCTGCACGGTTCGGCATGGCGGTTCCATCCGCCGATCTCAAGCCGCTCGACCTCGAAGGTCAAAAGCTCGGCGTATCGACCATCAGCGACTTTGCCTGGAACCGCCTGGCCTCCTTCGATGCCTGCATCCAGTGCGGCCGCTGCGAATCTGCTTGCCCCGCCTTCGCCGCGGGCCAGCCGCTCAATCCCAAAGCCCTGATCCAGGATTTCGTTGCCAGTCTGCCGGGCGCTGCAGCCGAACCTTACAGCGGCTCGCCGCATCCCCCGCGCCAGGCGGAGAGCGGCGGCCCGATCATCCGCCTCAGCGAACGCGCCAGCGTGCATAGCGATACGATCTGGGCCTGCACCACCTGCCGCGCCTGCGTGCGCGAATGCCCGATGATGATCGAGCATGTCGACGCCATCGTGGCGCTCCGGCGCTACCAGACGCTGGAAGACGGAGCAACACCAGGCAAGGCGGCAGCAGCCCTTGCCGAGATGAAGGCAGCCGACAATCCCGGCGGGCGTGCGCTGTCGACCCGGCTCGATTGGGCGAGCGATCTGAATCTTCCGCTGCTCGCTGAGGTGAAGACCGCCGATCTGCTGCTCTGGCTCGGCGATGGCGCCTTCGATCTGCGCAATCAGCGCACTTTGCGCGCGCTCGTGCGTCTGCTGCGCGAGGCGAAGGTCGAGTTCGCGGTGCTGGGCAGCGAGGAGCTCGATTGCGGCGACGTCGCGCGCCGTCTCGGCGACGAAGCCACCTTCCAGGATCTCGCCCGGCGCAATATCGCGACCCTTGCGAAGTACCGCTTCACCCGCATCACCACGGCCGATCCCCATGTCCTGCACTGCCTGAAGAACGAATACCCCGCCTTCGGGGGCTGCTATGAGGTCATCCATCACAGCGCCTTGCTTGCCGAACTCTTGGCCAACGGCAGGATCAATCCGTCGAAGGCGCTGGGCGGCAGCATCACCTATCACGACCCCTGTTATCTCGGCCGCTATAACGGCGAGTTCGGCGCACCGCGTGCCGTGCTCGATCGCCTCGGCATCGATCGGCGCGAGATGGAGCGCTCCGGCTATCGCTCCTCCTGTTGCGGTGGGGGCGGCGGCGCCCCGCTCAGCGACATCGCCGGCAAGCGCCGCATCCCCGATATCCGCATGGAGCATGTGCGAGAGACAGGTGCCGCCACAGTGGCGGTCGCGTGCCCGAACTGCGCGGTCATGCTGGAAGGGGTGATCGGTCCGCGGCCGGTGGTGGCCGATATCGCCGAGCTGCTGGAGGCAACGCTGTGAGAGGCGACAGGCGTCCGCGCTTTGAGCGCCGCCGCATCGCCGCGGCGCCGGGTGAGCGGCTACGCCGCGATCCACGCGCCGAAAGGTCGGCGCCTGCCGCGGCAGCAGAAGCTTTGTCGCCCAGCGGCCGCATACGACGTGATCCCCGGGGCGATCCGCGCGCCGGACGCGGTCCGGTACGGCCAACGGCAGAGACTGCGCCACCCATACCAAAGCCAGCTGAAGCACGCGCGATCGTCATCGATAACCCTGCCTTCCTTGTTCTCGCCGTGCCGGATCTCGACGATGGCCGCCTCGGCAGCCATGATCGCGACCTGCTGGGTGCCGCGCGCCTGCTTGCCGATGCCGGCAAGGGCGCTGTCGCTGTCCTTGCAGCGGCCGACAGCCGGGACGATTTCTCCCGCGCCGGCAGCGACCGGCTGATCACGACAGAGCTGGGCAGCGGCTACGCGCCGGAGCGCAAAGCCGCAGCCGTGCTCGCCTGCATCGAGGCGCTGAAGCCACGCCATGTGCTGTTCTGCGAGACGCCGACCAGCGGCGGCGATATTGGGCGGCGCGTCGCTGCCTCTCTCGGCGAACAGCCCGCCACCCATGTCATGCGCCTTTCGGCAGGCGAAGCTGCCAGCCGCGGCAATGGCGGGCGCAGCGATTATCTGCGCAAGCCCCCGCTTCTGCTGCTCGTTGCCCCGGAGACCGCCGATCCGCCGGGAGAGGCAAAGCGCGAGGCCCGGCCGCTGGCCGCGCCCGCATTTTCCGCTGATGCCGCAATCGAGGATCGCGGCATCGCCCAAACAGACCCGAATGCCGTGCCTCTGCCCGAAGCCGATTTCATCGTCAGTGCCGGCAATGGTGTCACCGATTGGAGCGCGTTTCACGCTGTCGCCACGGCGCTGGGCGCGGCAGAGGGCGGCAGCCGCGTGGTCTGCGATGCCGGCCTGCTGCCCCGCGACCGCCAGGTCGGTGCCTCGGGAACCCTGGTCGAGCCGCGCTGCTATCTCGCTTTCG
>CAZQLF010000158.1:0-6699 GCA_964594035.1 uncultured Rhodospirillaceae bacterium
ACGATCTCGTGCGCCAGGGCAAGGTGCGCTACATCGGCTGCTCCAACCTGCCGGCTTGGGAGGTGGTGGAGGCGCAATGGACGTCGCGCCACCACAATCTCGAACCGTTCATCTCATGCCAGGATGAGTACAGCCTGCTGAACCGCGGTATCGTTGAAAAGGAACTGCAGGCGGCCATGCAGAAATACGGGCTTGGCCTGCTACCGTTCTTTCCGCTGGCGAGCGGGTTGCTGACCGGCAAATACCGCCGCGGTGCGGCAGCACCGGCCGATACGCGCTTCGCCAAGAGCCCGCAACTGGCCGAGCGTTACGGTACGCAGGCCAACTGGGCCATCGTCGAGCAGCTGGAAGGCTTCTGCAAGAAACGCGGCCACACGCTGCTCGAGCTTGCCTTCTCCTGGCTTCTGGCGCGCCCTTGCGTGGCGAGTGTCATCGCCGGTGCCACCAGGCCGGAACAACTCGAACAGAATCTCAAGGCCGCGCAGTGGACGCTGACGGCCCAAGACCTGGCGGAGGTCGACCGGATCACTCTGCCCAAAATTTGAGGGACCGAAGGCCTCGGATCATGGCGCCTTGAAACCGATCCTGGCGTGGGTTCCGTCGCAGTAAGGCTTGTTGGCGGAACCGCCGCAGCGACAGAGATAGGTCTGAATCACCCGGTTCACCGTATGGCCGGTGCCCGAGACGATCTCAAGCGCGCCCTGGGCCTGCAGCGGCCCATTCGGCAGCGGCAGCACCTTGAGCGGTCCATCGCGCCGGGCGAGAGCCGTCGACTCTTTCACCTTCGGCTCGCCGGTCGCCTGGAATCCGGCGCCCGTATGGCTGCCGTCGCAATAGGGCTTCTTCTGCGAATGGCCGCAGCGGCAAAGCGTCGCGCGGAACGCCTTCTCCTGACCCGCGATGGCGAGATCGCCATGGAGAGCCAATGGTCCGTTCTCGCGAATGCGCACCGTATTGACCAGGGGTGCTGCTTCGCTTTCGCCGCCATCCAGTCGCTCGATAGTGATGGCGCCGGAGGGGCAATTGATCGCCAGACGCAGCAGCGCCTCCGGCGTTGCATTATCCGGCTTGATCCACTCGCCCTGGACGTTCGGCATGAAGACATCGGGGCGATCCAGCACGCAATTGCGCGAATGGATGCATTTGCCCGAATCGAAGCGGACGATGGCCTTTTGCCCGCGAACTTCTTCGACGCTACCTGTCATCGGTGGCCTCCCAAATTGGCCTTCGAAGCTTAGGCCGCCCCGCCGGCATGGTCGAGGTGTTCGCGCCATGGCGAATGCGCTAGGTTTAGCGGATGAGAAGGCCCGGCGGGCCGCCATAAAGACAGGTGCCGCGATGCTTGAACGACTGCTGGCCGAGATTTCCCTGCTCGCTTCGCAAATGGAAAACGAGCCCAAGGACAAACATGAGCTTTACCTGCAGCTGCGCGAGAAGCTGAACGAGATGAAGGCCACGGGCATGCCGCTGCCCAAGGATCTGGTCAGGCTCGAACACCGCCTGGAAGCGGAATTCAGGGGCGAGACGAAGCCTCTGTAATTTGACGGTGCGGCGGCTATTCGAAGATGGCGAAGGGGTTGAGCCGGACCTTGTGGTCGTAGACGTCGATGCCCTCGCGGCGCTTTAGCAGCGCGACGATGGCATAGGTCAGCGGCGTGGCCAGCGCCTCATAGGCCGACTTGACCAGCCACTGGGTAACGACCGCACCCAGGAGGACCGGCGCCGGCATGATTCCGGCGAAAGCCAGCGTGATGAACACGGCGGAATCGAGACCCTGGCCGATCAGGGTCGAACCGATGGCGCGCAGCCAGAGATGGCGGCCGGCCATCCTCACCTTGAGACGCGACATGATCATGGTGTTGGCGAACTCGCCCACGAGATAGGCGATGAAGGACGCACCCAAGATCCGCGGCGTGGCGCCGAGGATGGCATCGTAGGCTGGTTGGTTGGTCCAGAAGACGGCCGCCGGCAGGGCGCCGCCGGCATAGATCGCGATAACGGCGAGCAGGTTGCAGGCGAAGCCGAGCCAGATCACCCGGCGCGCCGCGCGGAAGCCATAGACTTCGGTCAGCACGTCGGCCAGCAGATAGCTCACCGGAAAAATGATGATGGCCGCAGGCAGCACCAACCCACCGACAGCAATCAGCTTCACCGCGATGATGTTGGAGATCACCAGGCAGGTGACGAAGACCGCCGCCACGGCAACGAAATAGGCGGAATAGCGCTGGTCTTCGCGGATCATCCTGTGGTCCTTGCTGTTGCCGGCTGAGTACCGGCCGCGGAGCCGCGTTGCTGAGGCATGGCGGCCAAAAAGTCAATATGGCGAGCCGTTTTTCGTGTAAGACGCGGCTTGATTCTCCTGACCGGCCGGACAGCCTTGACCCTTCGCCTTGCCGATTTCGATTTTGACCTGCCCGAGAGGCTGATCGCTCGATATCCGGCGAGCCCGCGGGATTCGGCGCGCCTGCTGGTGCTGGGAGAGCAGCTGGAAGATCGGCGCGTGAGCGAGCTTCCTCTCCTGCTTCGCCCCGGCGATCTGCTGGTCTTCAACGATACCAAGGTGATCCCCGCCCAGCTTTCGGGCCAGCGCCGGGCGCGAAGCGGCGGAACCCCGGCGAAGATCGAGGTCACGCTGCACAAGCAACTCGCCGGTGATACCTGGCAAAGCTTTGCCAAACCGGCCAAGCGGCTTGCCGGCGGCGACCGCATCGATTTCGCCGAGGATTTTTCGGCCGAGGTGCTGGGCAGGACGGTCGAGGGTGAGGTGCTGCTGCGCTTCAGCGCATCCGGCGACGCATTGCGCCAGGCGTTGCAGCGCCACGGATCGATGCCGCTGCCACCCTATATCCGCAAGCTGCGGGAAACGACCGCTGATGACGCAACCGACTATCAGACCGTGTACGCCCGCGCCGAAGGGGCCGTGGCCGCCCCCACGGCAGGCCTGCATTTCACGCCAAAGCTCCTGGCGGCCCTATCCGCGCAAGGCATCGAAAGCATCCATTTGACGCTGCATGTCGGGGCGGGCACGTTCCTGCCGGTGAAGAGCGAACGGATCGAAGAGCACCATATGCATGCCGAACACGGAGAGATTTCGCTTGCCGCGGCCACGGCGATCAATCGTGCCCGGGCGGCAGGACAGCGCATCGTCGCCATCGGGACCACGTCGCTGCGCCTGCTGGAATCCGCGGCGAGCGACGATGGCATCGTGCATCCCTTCGCCGGCGAGACCGAGATCTTCATCACGCCGGGCTATCGCTTCAAAACCGCCGATCTGCTGATGACCAATTTCCACCTGCCGAAATCCACCTTGTTCATGCTGGTGGCCGCGTTCTCCGGGCTTGCGCGCATGAAGCGTGCCTACGCCCATGCGATCGAGCACGGCTATCGTTTCTTCTCCTATGGCGATGCGTCGCTATTGGAGCGTGTTGCGTGAGCTGTTTCGACATCCTGGCCCAAGACGGCAAGGCGCGGCGCGGACGGCTCAGCACCGCCCACGGCGTGGTGAACACGCCCGCTTTCATGCCGGTGGGCACGGCCGGAACGGTCAAGGCCATGCTGCCGGAATCCGTCGCCGCAACGGGGGCGGAGATCGTGCTTGGCAACACCTATCATCTGATGCTGCGGCCGGGCGCCGAGCGCGTGGCGAGCCTGGGCGGCCTGCATAAATTCATGAACTGGCCGGGGCCAATCCTGACGGATTCCGGTGGCTTCCAGGTGATGAGTCTGTCGGAATTGCGCAAGATCGGCGAAGAGGGCGTCGAATTTCGCTCCCATCTCGACGGCAGCAAGCATCTGTTGACGCCGGAGCTGAGCGTTGAGATCCAGGACCAGCTCGATGCCGATATCACCATGTGCTTCGACGAATGCACGCCCTTTCCCGCCACGCCCGAACAGGCAGCCAACTCCATGCGGCTTTCCATGCGCTGGGCGAAACGCTGCCGCGAAGCCTTCCGGGAACGGCCCGGCTATCGCCTGTTCGGCATCATGCAGGGCGGCATCTATCGCGAGCTGCGGGAAGAATCAGCCGCGGCACTGCGCGCGATCGGTTTCGATGGTTATGCCATCGGCGGCTTGGCCATCGGCGAGGGCCAGCAGAAGATGTTCCGCATCCTCGATTTCGCGCCGGATTTTCTGCCGGCCGACGCACCGCGCTATCTCATGGGCGTCGGCCGTCCGGAGGATATCGTGGGTGCGGTCGCCCGCGGCATCGACATGTTCGATTGCGTCATGCCGACGCGTTCGGGGCGCACGGGCGACGCCTTCACCCGCCATGGCGAGCTCAACATGCGCAATGCCCGCCATGCCGGCGATCCGCAGCCCATCGACGCGGCCTGCGCCTGCCCCGCCTGCCGTGGCTATTCGCGCGGCTATATTCACCATCTGGTGAAGTCGCGGGAGATACTGGGCGCCATGCTCTTGACCTGGCACAACCTGCATTACTATCAGAGGGTCATGGCTGGCTTGCGCGGCGCCATCGAAGCGGGCGGGCTTGCCGATTTCATCGCCCGCTTCCACGCCGAACAGGCGCAGAATGACAGAACGGAAGGCAAAAGCAGCGATGGCCGATAAGCGCTATGCGGGCCTGACCCAGCTGGGTGGCAAGAACACGATTCCAGCCTCGCCCGACAAGGCGGTGCTGGAGCGCGTGGCCAATCCCCACCGCGACGAGGACTACCTGGTGCGTTTCGTGCAGGCGGAGTTCACCTCGCTCTGTCCCATCACCGGCCAGCCCGATTTCGCCCATCTGGTGATCGACTACGTGCCCGACCGCTGGCTGGTGGAATCGAAATCGCTGAAACTCTACTTCGCCTCCTTCCGCAATCACGGCGCCTTCCACGAGGCCTGCACCCTCGACATCGCCAAGACGCTGATCAAGCGCCTGTCGCCCCGCTGGCTTCGCATCGGCGGCTATTGGTATCCGCGCGGCGGCATGCCCATCGATGTGTTCTTCCAGTCGGGCCAGCCGCCGAAGGGCCTATGGATTCCCCCGCAGAATGTCGCGCCCTATCGCGGCCGGGGCTGAGATGATCGATACGCCGCGCGACCAGATTCGCGCGCGGGCGCTGGCGCTGGGTTCTGTGGGGGGGGGTTTCTGCCGCGCCGTTTTGATGGTTGCAACAAAGATGGGGTCCAAGCGCTTTCTGGAGGCGGGCTATCCCGGCGTTATGGGTTGGCTGCCGAACAAGGCCGACGGCCGGCGCGATCCGATCGCGCTATGGCCTGAGGCGCGCAGCGGGGTGGTGCTGGGCCTCAACTACGGCGCAGCAGAAAATCCGGCGACCCTTCCCGCCGATCGCGGCGAGATCTCAATCTATGCCCGCAACCGCGACTACCACGACCTCATCAAGAAGAAGCTGAAGGCGCTGGGCCGTTGGATGGACGAGACGTTCCATTGCGGCATCAAGGTGTTCGTCGATACCGCGCCGGTGATGGAGAAACCGCTGGCCGAAGCGGCGGGCATCGGCTGGCAGGGCAAGCATACCAATTTGGTATCGCGCGCATTCGGCTCCTGGCTGCTTCTGGGTGAGGTCTTTACCGATCTGGCGCTCGACGCCGATGAGCCGGAGAGCGATCACTGCGGGGAATGCCGCCGTTGCCTCGATGCCTGCCCGACCGCGGCGTTTCCGGCGCCTTATCGCATCGATGCCCGGCGCTGCATCTCCTATCTCACCATCGAGCATAAGGGCCCTATCGATCGCGCGCTGCGCCCGCTCATGGGCAATCGCATCTATGGCTGCGACGATTGCCTGGCCGTTTGTCCCTGGAACAAGTTCGCGCAGGTGACGCGCGAGGAGGCGCTGGTTGCGCGTGCCGATCTCACGGCCCCGCGCCTGGCCGAACTCGCGCGTCTCGACGATGCGGGTTTTCGCGCGATGTTTTCCGGGTCGTCCATCAAGCGCATCGGCCGCGGCCGTTTCCTGCGCAATGTGCTGATGGCCATCGCCAATAGCGGCGATGAAACCTTGCTGCCCGTGGCGATCGACAAGCTGGCGGATGATGACGAACTGGTGCGCGGTGCCGCGGTCTGGGCGGCAAGCCGGCTCGCCGCGCCGGACCATCTCAAGAAACTGGCAGCCTCACATGCAAGCCAGGAACCCTCGCCCGCCGTGCGCGAGGAGTGGAAGGCGGCCGAGGTCTAGCCCGGATTTCTCTCAGGGATCTGAGAGAAATCCGGGCTAGGGCCCGAAGATCCGGAAGTTGTTACCGAACATTCCCGTGCCATTGCCATAGCCGCCACCCGGCGCGGGGTAATAGCTCACCAGCGCCGAACCGCTTCCCTGGTTCACGAACTCGATCTGGTCGCCGGTATTTTCCGTACACATGCCGGGCTGTAGCAGTTGTGGATCGCGCGGCCGGATGGTCACTTTCACATTGGCGGCACTGGTTGCGTCGTTGCACACCCGCACGCTCTGATATCCGCCGAATCCGAAGATCGACACGGTCTGGGTCTGGCCGCCGTTGAGCATCACCTGGCCAAAATTGTTCGCAGACCATGCTGGACTGGCCAAAGCCAGAACCGTAACGAAGAACAAGAAGCTGAACAGGGCGCGCATCGCTGATCTCCCATACCTCTTTGGCATCTGGGCGGCGCTCGCATTTTCGTCAAGGCCGCGCAACCGTGGCAGGGATCGGTTATGGTAGCCGCCAATCGTTAACCTGCTGGAAGGCGACCATGGCGATTTCGATGTATCAGTCCTC
>CAZQLF010000159.1:0-3377 GCA_964594035.1 uncultured Rhodospirillaceae bacterium
CCCATGGATTGCGCGGCCTTGGAGGCGTAGCCGGCGAGCAGCACCCCGCCGAAGGCGGAGAGTCCGCCGGACAGCGCAAATGCCAGCATGGTGATGCGCCGCGTGTCGATCCCCGAGAGATAGGCGGCGCGCTCGCGATTGCCGATCGCGTAGATGGCGCGGCCGAAGGTGGTGCGCGTCAGGAGCCAGACGGCGATGGCGCCGATCACGGCCCAGACCAGCACCGCGTTCGGGACGCCGGGGACAGCGCTGCCGGTCGCGATGTAGCGCATGGCCAGCGAAGCCGTATCGACCGGCGAGAAGCCGCCGGTATAGGCGACCATCAGCCCCTGGGCCACGGCGTTCACGGCAAGCGTGATGATCATCGAGGGAATGCGCAGATAGGCAACGCCGATCCCGTTGATCAATCCCAGCGCCACACCGCAGAGAATGCCGAAGGGAATGGCGAGCGCAGTTGCAAGCGATCCATGGGCGGTGGCGGCACAGGCCATCATGCCGCCGGCCGCCACGACCCAGGGTACCGAAAGATCGATCTGGCCCAGCAGGATCACCACCATCATGCCCGTGGCGATGACGCCCAGGAACGACGCCACTTTCAGCTGCTGCAGCAGATAGGCGGGCGAGATGAACTCCCGCGAATAGAGGCTGCCCAGCAGCAGCACGGCGACAACGCAGCCAAAGGCGATCAGCACGGCGGGATCGATGCGCCGCCGCCCCGGCGCCGGCCGCAAGTCGCGCTCGCCCGCCTGTGGAGAGGTCGGCGCCGTCATGCGAACAGATCCAGACGGTTGCGGATGCGGAAAAGCCGCGCTGCGCCGATGCAGACCACGAACAGCAGCACCACGCCCTGGAACAGCGGCTGCCAGAGCGGGTCCAGGTTGAAGACGAACAGCAGGTCGCCGATGGTGCGGAAGGCAAAGGCGCCGAAGATCGCGCCGATGGCACTGCCCACCCCGCCGAACAGCGAGACGCCGCCCAAGACCACCGCGGCGATGGAGTAGAGGGTGTAGGTGCTGCCATTGGCGAGAGAGGCTTCCCCGGAATAGGGGATGAAGGCCTCGTAAAGCCCGCCCATGGCGGAGAGCAAACCCGAGAAGCAATAGGCCGCGAATTTGGCGCGCTGGATCGGCACGCCGGACATGAAAGCCGCCACTTCAGAGGAGCCGGTGGCATAGACAGCGCGTCCCAGTGCCGAGCGGCGGAAGGGGATCCAGACGATCAGGACAACCAGCAGCAACACCACCAGACTCATCGGAGTGCCGCCGGGAAGCTTGCCGGTCATGAAATCCGCGATGTCGGAGTTGAAGTTGTCGGAACTCCCGGGCTGGGGGCGAAGCCAGAGAGCGATGCCGTAAAAGATCGAGCCGGTGGCGATGGTGGTGACGATGGGCTGAAGGCGGCCATAGATGACGATCAGGCCGTTCAGCGCGCCGCAGGCAAGCCCTGCCAGCAGCACGCCGGCCAGTCCCAGCGTGGCCATCGGCGTCGAACCGGCGACGAAGTAGGAGGCGAGGCAATTGGTGAAGATGAAGGTCATGCCGACGGAAAGATCAATGCCGGCGGTCAGAACCACCACTGTCTGACCCATGGCGACGAGAGCCAGCAGCACGCCCTTGTTGGCGGCGGTCTGAACCACATTAGACGTGAAACCCGCGGGGTGGTTGCTGACATAGATAATGAACATGACGACGAAGATGGCCGCCGCCAGCAGCGTGCCGCGCTGTTCGGCGAGGTGATAGCGCCAGTCCCCCAGACCGCCTTTGCCGCTCATGGCTGAACGCCGACCCGCACGGGGGCGCTTGCCGCATCGAGATTGAGTGCGCTTGCCACCAGGGCGCGTTCGGTAATCTCGCCCTCTACCAGGGTGCGCTTGACGGCGCCGTCATAGAGCACCAGCACCCGGTTGCAGCAACCGATCAGCTCGTCATAGTCGGTGGAGTAGAAGATGATCGCAGCACCAGAATCCGCCAGGCGCCGCAGCAGCTGATAGATCTCCTGCTTGGTGCCGACATCGATGCCGCGCGTCGGATCGTTCAGCAGGATGATGCGTGGTGTGACCATCAGCCATTTGGCGATGACGGTCTTCTGCTGATTGCCGCCGGAGAGCGAGCCCACCGGCACATCCAGCCCGTCGGTGCGGATGTTCAGCAGCTTGATCATGTCCTCGACCGCCTTGCGTTCGGCGGGGCGGTCGATAACGCCATAGCGCGACAGCCGGTTGAGGGCCGCGAAGGAGAGGTTGTCGCGCACGGCCATGGGCAGCATCAGCCCCTCGGTCTTGCGGTCTTCGGGGATCAGCGCCATGCCGATCTTGCGGGACTTGGCGTGGCGCGGCTTGACGATCGATACCGGCTTGCCCTCGACGAGGATCTGGCCGGAGACGCCCTTCAGCACGCCGAAAAGCGCCAGCAGCAGCTCGCGCTGACCCTGGCCATCGAGCCCGCCGAGGCCCACCACCTCACCAGCCCGGGCGGTCAGTGAAATATCGTTCAGTCGCTGGGCCCAGGAGAGGCTGCGCACTTCCAGCACCGGCGGCTTGTCGCTGACAGCGATGGCCGGCTTGGGGGGAAAGACATGGCTGTATTCGCGGCCGATCATCATCTCGACCACGTCATTGTCGGCTTTGGTGCCGGCCTTGTAGGTCGCGACGTTGCAGCCGTTGCGAAACACGGTGCATTCATCCGCGATCTCGGCGATCTCATGCATGCGGTGCGAAATGAACAGGATCGCCAGGCCCTCGGCGCGCAGCCGCTTCAGGACGGCGAACACCTTGGTGACGTCGGCCGCGGTCAGCGCCGAGGTCGCTTCATCGAGAATGAGAATGCGCGGATCGCGCGCCAGCGCCTTGGCGATCTCCACGATTTGCCGGCGCGACAGCGGCAGGTCGCGCACCGGCGTCAGGGGGTGGATATCTTCGCCACCGGCCCGCGCCAGCGCCTGTTCGGCGATGCGCCGCTGCGCCCCGCGGTCGATCAGACCGAAGCGCTTCGGCGGGTTGCTGATGACGATGTTGTCGGCGACCGAAAGATCCGGGATCAGCGATAATTCCTGGAAGACGGAGACCACGCCGGCTGCCATTGCCGATGCCGGATCGCCAAAGCTGACCTCGCGGCCTTCCAGCGTCATCCGCCCCTCATCGGGGGTGACGACCCCGCCCATGATCTTGATGAGGGTCGATTTGCCGGCGCCGTTCTCGCCCAGCACCGCATGCACCCGACCGGCGTTGACGGTGAGAGCAGCCTTGTCGAGCGCCTGGACGCCGCCATAGCGCTTGCACATGCCCTCCATGCGGAAGATCGGAGCTTCGTCCATCTTCCTTCGCTGGCCTCCCCCTCACAGTGATGGCGCCGGGGGACGGGCCCCCGGCCCCAGAGCCC
>CAZQLF010000159.1:3387-6692 GCA_964594035.1 uncultured Rhodospirillaceae bacterium
CATTGACGGGGAGGGCAGCCGTGTCGAGCGCCTGGACACCGCCTTAGCGCTTGCACATCCCCTCCATGCGGAAGATCGGAGCTTCGTCCATCCTCCCCCTCACAGTGATGGCGCCGGGGGACGGGCCCCCGGCGCCAGAGCCTTGCGGTCCGCTTAGCTTACTGGTTGGACTGGGTTTGCCCCATGATTTCCTGTGCGGTGAAGTTGATGCCGCAGGTCGGGAAGGAATTGCCGACGAAGAAGTTGTCCGACTGGTCGGCGTAATAGTTCACGCCGTCCTTGAAGTCGGGGTCTTCCACGATGGCGAGCGGCAGCTTGACCGATTGCGGCACGACTTTGCCCTGGAGGGCATCGAGCGCCGTCTTGATCGCGACCGCGACCTGCGCCGGGCCGGTGCCGGCCGAGGAGCAGACGAGGCCGTCCTTCGAATGCGCCCCGCAGAACTTGCGGAAGCCGTTCTCCGTCTCGCCGCCGAAGGGAACGAAGGGATGGCCGGCGTCGATCATCGCCTGGACCACGCCGGTATCGCCGCCCTGGGCGGTAAATCCGTCGAAGTGCTTCTGCACGGCGATCGCATCGGCGGTTGCCTTCTGGGCCGTCGGATCGTCCCATTTGCCGACGACTTCGACCACGTCCCACTTCTTGCCTGAGGCATCGAGCGTCTCATGGATGCCGTTGTGGCGGTCGGTATCGACCGAGGTACCGGCCACGCCGCGGACCTCGAGGATCTTGCCGCCATTTGGGATGTGCTTGATCAGCCAGTTGGCCCACAGCACGCCCAGGCCCTTTTGATCGACGTCGACGTTGATGGCGTCTTGCGTATCGAGAATGTTGTCGAAGGCCACCAAGATCACGCCGGCATCCTTGGCGCGCTTGATCACTGGGCCGAAGGCCTTCGGATTCTGCGCGTTGACGACGATGGCGTCATAGCCGGAATCGATGAAGTTGTTGATCGCGGCGATCTGGGCCGCGACATCCTCACCGGTCGAGACGACCTTAAACTCCTTGAGCATCGCCGCCACCGCCGGCTGGGCGGCATAGGCCTTGGCGGTCTTGATCATTTGAATGCGCCAGGTGTTGGCGATGAAGCCATTGGCGAGCGCAATGCGATACGGGCCGGTCTTGGCTGGATATTTGAAGAATTTCGTGTCGGATGCCCAGGGCACATAGCAGGTCGGGTCGGCGGCCGGGCCGGCAACAACCTCCGGCCCCGCGGCCAGAGCCGCGGTCGACACGCTGCACAGAAGCGAGAGCGCACCTGCGGCGGTCAACGCCCGCTTGACGATGGAATGATTCATATAACTCCTCCCTCTGGTTCTTTTGTTGGTTGACGACGCAAAAGCCGGTCCAATCGGGACCAGCGGATGATGGCCGGATTGGTTACGGTATACTAGTATATCTTAACGGATTGCCATCGTGCCGTCACCTGCCTTGAAGGCTTATGCTGCAACTCTGGCGGGCAGCGGACGAACGCGATCCGGAAAACGAGGGTGAGCCAGTTCTGGTTCCACTCGGCTGACAAAAAAGGGGCAGACCATGGAATCCATCGCACAACCATACGAATACTACGACCGGCGCTTTCACGGTCTGACCAATGGCAGCGCACGGCTCGACGAGCTGTTGACGGGTCTGCGGTGGGCGGAGGGTCCCGTTTGGTTTAACGACGCTGGATATCTTCTATGCAGCGACATTCCCAACAACCGGATCGTCCGCTGGGTGCCGGACCAGGGCGTCGGCATCTTTCGCCCCAATTCAAACTACGCCAACGGCCATACCCGTGATCGCCAGGGGCGGCTGGTCAGCTGCGAGCATGGTAGCCGCCGGGTCTCGCGCACGGAGCCGGACGGCAGCATCACCGTGCTCGCCGAGCGCTACGCCGGCAAGCGGCTCAACTCGCCGAATGATGTCGTGGTGGCCTCGGACGACTCCATTTGGTTCACCGATCCTTCCTACGGCATCCTTTCCGACTACGAAGGTCACAAGGCGCCGATGGAGCAGAAGGGCTGCTTCGTCTATCGCGTCGATCCACGCTCGGGCGCCATCCAGGTCGTCGCGGACGATTTCGTAAAGCCCAACGGGCTTGCCTTCTCGCCCGACGAAAAGACGCTCTACATCGCCGATTCCGGCCGCTCGGCTCGCGATGCTGACGCACCCCACCACGTGCGGGCCTTCTCGGTCGGGGCCAAAGGCAAGCTCAGCAAGGGGCGCGTGCTCTGCGATGTCGAACCTGGCGTGCCTGACGGGCTTCGCCTTGATGTCGAGGGCAATCTCTGGATCAGCTGTGGCGACGGCATTCTTTGCGTCGATGCGCAAGGCATGCCGCTGGGCAAGATCAAGGTGCCGCAGGAAGTGGCCAACCTCACCTTCGGCGGACCCAAGCGCAACCGCCTGTTCATCGCCGCGACGACCTCGGTCTATTCGATCATGGTGACGACGAACGGCGCCCAGGTGCCGTAGGGCTGGCGCCGCAGGGGCAAAAAAAATCCCGGCCACTGGGCCGGGATTTTTCATTAATCGTGTTCGCTCGGCTTAGCGCGACGTCAGGCCACCGGCTGGATAGCTGCCGGACCGTCTTTTGCCCAGCATCAGCCGCTCGGCAAGGAAACCGAATCCCAGTCCCAGCACAGCCCACAAGGCTGCCTGGATGCCGAGATTGGCGATCCGGAAATTCCACAGGACAGCGGCGGGGAAATCCTTCGGCACTTCGTTGATCGCGGGCAGCAAGAGCTGCGCTGCAATTACGAGCGCGATGAAGAGAATTCCGCCAGCAATCGCTGCGTTCCAGGGCCCGTGTTTGCCGGTCAGCGCCTTGCGCGCAGATAGCGCGAGCGTCATGGCGGCGATCGAGATCACGAGCATCATGAAGTACCACTCGGTGCGAAACCCGATGGTATCGGGTTCGCCGACCGAAGGCGGATTCGCGGGATATTTGAGATCAGGCACCACGACAATTGTGATGAAGGCGGCCAATGCCAGCAGCGCGGCGGTGGCGCGTGGCCCCAGGTTTCCCATCCGCCCATAGGCATAGGCGAAGACCAGGGCGAACAGCCCGCCGAAGGCAGCACCATAGAGCAGCACGCCGGTCAACAGGCCTATGGTGCTTTGCACGCCGCGGGAGACCAGCTCGGGCTCCTCGGGCATGTTCATGGCGGCATACATCTTCGCTTCGAAGGCGATGGCGAGATCGACGAAGGGCTCGCCAAGAATCTTGGCGACGCAAAATGCGACGATGCCGGCGGCCAATCCGACCAGCATGCCGCGGATCAAGAGACCCCTGACCATGTCGGCTCATCCCTGCTTAGTGG
>CAZQLF010000160.1:0-6660 GCA_964594035.1 uncultured Rhodospirillaceae bacterium
ACAATCTGTGCCGACGGATGGTCGAACGGGACGCCGGCCATAGGCGCGCATTCAGAAACCAAGGTTACCTACGTGCGTCGCTCGCCGAATAATCAGAAGGAAAAACCCATGATCGACGTTACAGAGATTGCTCAAGGCATTCATCGCGTTTCTCTGTTTGATGAAGGCGACCTCATCAAGGCAGGCATCATGTGGCCCGACGTAAGCTACAATATGTTCGTCTTCGCCGGCCCCAAATCCGCGATCCTGGAGACGATGTACCGCAAGAGCTATGCGCGCATCAGCCAACGCGTCAGCAAGATTGTCGACCCGTCAGACCGCGCTTACGTCGTGGTCCCACACCACGAAGGTGACTCGTCGGGAGCGCTGAACGAGTGGCTAGAGGCTGCGCAACGGGCAACGGTCCTGTGCTCGGAATTGTGCGCAGCACTGAGTCTGCGCGACTTCTCCGACCGCGAGCCGCGCGTGGTCCAGGACGGCGAAGTAGTCGATCTCGGTTTGCACCGGCTGCGGTTCGTAATGACGCCGCACATCAACCAATGGGATAGCTTGATGGTGTACGAAGAGAACACGCGCACGCTTTTTCCTAACGATCTGTTTTCCCATCCTGGTATCCACGTCACCACCCGCGATGACCCTTCACGAAGCGCACTTGGCGCGGCAAGGCACCTTGGCTATCAGCCCAACGACCGCGCCAGCCTCCTACAGACGCTCGACAAAATCTCCAGGCTGAAAGTGGACGCGGTCGCCAACATGCACGGCCCGACGGTGTATGGCCACTTTGACACGCTGGTGGGGACATTCCGAGCGAACGAACTCGTCGCCTGAAGCGGTATTGCGCGTCACTGTTTTCGCGTGTAGCGGGGTTTGCTAGTTCTCCCGAAGTGAGAGCACCGATCCTTCTGAGCGTTTTCAGTGCGCCGTTTGTCATAGACGCCAAGGGCAAATCGAGCCCCTAAGGAATCTTAGCCGCCACCATTGCTCTCCGAGCGTTACAAACTTGCGGGACTCGTGAGCCGAGCATCTGCAAATAACGCTGGTTGCGCTTCCCCGCAACCACCGACGATTGACTCCCGGCCACTCCATCGGCCGGGAGTTTTTCTTTTGGGCTGCTGCCTTCGGTCAACCGGAGGATGCCTGCCAGATCGCCGTGTAGTTCGGCCTTGATTCCATTAGGCGCATGAGGGTCAGGAGTCAGCGCGACGCGATCGATCATCGAGCGCAGGGCATCTCCTGCTTCTGTCCTGATGCCAATGCGAATCGAAGTGCGCTGAGCTGATCCCCAGCCGGCGGTTCTCTCTGGTGAACGCCTATTTGCTCCCTCGATAGTTGCATTAGCTCCATATGGCTCACGCCAAGGGCCGCCGCGAGTTCGTACACCGTGACGACGGTCGGATTCGCTGCGCGACCCGCGGATGTCCTGAATCCTATGCGGAGCAATCAGTGCGCCGTATAACCGGACAACCCGGCCTCGAAAGCCGGACCATTGATCGCTGAGGATGGCAACAAACCCGACCTGGCGGGCGCTCTTCGTACCTTCTAACCTCATCTCCCTGCCAGTCCGCCCTGCCGCATGATGAAATCGGCCACTTCAGCCACGCCACGGTTAATTTTGAGATTGGTGAATAAAAACGGCCGCTCGCCGCGCATCTTGCGGGCATCGCGGTCCATGATTGCAAGATCCGCGCCCACCAGAGGGGCGAGGTCAATCTTGTTAATGACCAGAAGATGAGAGCGCGTAATACCAGGCCCGCCCTTGCGCGGGATCTTGTCGCCAGCGGCCACATCGATGACGTAGATAGTGATGTCGGCGAGCTCGGGGCTGAAGGTTGCGGCCAGGTTGTCGCCACCGGATTCGATGAAAATGAGCTCTAAGCTGGGATGGCGTGTCGAAATCTCGGCCACGGCGCTGAGGTTGATCGATACATCCTCACGGATGGCGGTATGCGGGCAGCCGCCGGTTTCAACGCCGATGATGCGCTCCTCGGAGAGCGCGCCTGAGCGGATCAGGAACTGCGCATCCTCTTGGGTATAGATATCGTTGGTAACCACTGCGATTTCGTGATTCGCGCGCATATGCTTGCAGAGACGGTCGACAAGCGCGGTCTTCCCAGAGCCTACCGGGCCGCCAATGCCAACTCGCAATGCACTACTGCCGGGTTGGGTCATGAGCGAAACAGTCTCGTATACTGCGTTTCGTGACGCATGGAGCACCAATCAATTATGAAAGTGGCCGTGCCTGCGTTTTCGATCTCTGTCGCAAGCGAGCGCCCGGTAGTGGCTTCGATCGTGGGCCAAAGAGCGGAGATGACGCGCTGGCCATCTGTTTGACCGAGCGGAATCAACCGGACTCCTGCTGAGACGAGGTTGGAGACAACCGACTGCAGATAGGCCTGAATCGAGAAGTGTAAGGGGATAGATACTGCTGCGACTGCCGCGCCGACCGCCACCGGCAAAGGTACGAAAGTAAGCTCTTCAGCTATGCGATCGAGAAGCGGATGGGGCCAGGCGGCCCGCGTCGTGGCGAGGAAAGCGCGCCCCTGGGTCTCGCTCTCCAGCGCCATTTCTGCACTGCCACGCCAGGCGGCTGCGATCTCGGCGAGAGCGATCAGCTGCACGAGATCTTTCAGAGTAACTGCGCGCCAGGCGGCGGCCAAGAGCAGGGAATCGATCCAGCCGGCGCCCTTTTCGATAACTGTTGCTACCCAGGCCCGCAGCGCGCTGGCGTCACTTACGAGACCAACCTCGATGCCATATTCAAGGCCGTGGCTGTACGCGAAAGCGCCCGTGGGATAAGCCGGCGACAGCCAAGCGGTCAACCGGTAGAGGGCTGCGCCGTTAATCGTGTTCATGGGCGTGACTTGCGTGCCCAGTGATGGCATAGGCCCCGCGTTCGGGTCGAAAAGGTTCGTGAACTGAGCGCAACCGCGCGCCGAGGTGGGTGAGCATCGCCTCGATCACGTGGTCGGGGTGAATGAGAATGCGGTCGCCATCGATCTGAGCCGGTAGATGTCGATTGCCGAGGTACCAGGCGAGCCTGCATAGCAGGAAAGGGACTGCAGCGCTGACTTCGATCAGCGGTTCGAGTGCTGCGCGCACTGCGATCCAGCCGCCATCAGGCAGTTGTAGCCCATCGCCATCCTCGAGCATTACTGGGCGGGGCAGGTCGAGAAGGATGTCCTGGCCCGCACCGCTGCGCAGGAGAGCACGGCGGCGGTGGCGCTCTTCGTATGAGAGTGTCAACACATCGCCGGCGTTGGCCGCGGGCCAACCTCCAAGCTTCTCGAGACGTTGGACCCGCACCATCTCAGAACAGGAAATAGCGTTGCGCCAACGCAAGACTCTTGGCCGGGGGACAGGTGAGAAGTTCGCCGTCGGCCCGTACTTCGTAGGTCTCGGCGTCAACTTCGATCTCGGGCAGGGCGTTGTTGTGAATCATGCTCGCCTTGGAGATGCTGCGGGTATTGGCGACCGGGAACAAGGGCCGCACCAGCTTGAGCTGCCGAGGGAGGTCGCGCTGAGCCGCCGCGGCGCTGACGAATGTGATGGCACTTGCAGCGGGAGCGCCACCAAATGCCGCGAACATCGGCCGATAGTGGACAGGCTGGGGTGTGGGAATGGAGGCGTTAGGGTCCCCCATGGGGGCGGCGACGATTGTCCCGCCCTTCAACACCAGCGCTGGCTTCGCGCCAAAGAAGGCCGGCGCCCAGAGGACGAGATCCGCGAGCTTGCCGACCTCGATCGATCCCACCTCTCGGCTGATGCCCTGCGCGATGGCCGGATTGATCGTGTACTTGGCGACATACCGCTTGGCCCGCTGATTGTCATTCTCGCCCTTTTCCTCGGCTAACCGGCCGCGTTGGCGCTTCATCTTGTCAGCCGTCTGCCAGGTTCGGATGATGACCTCGCCAACGCGGCCCATGGCTTGGCTGTCGGATGAAATCATCGAGAAGGCGCCGAGATCGTGCAGGATATCCTCGGCAGCGATGGTTTCCTGCCGAATCCGGCTGTCGGCGAAGGCCACGTCCTCGGGGATCTTCGAATCCAGATGATGGCAGACCATCAGCATATCGAGATGCTCGTCGATCGTGTTGACAGTGTAGGGCCGCGTCGGATTGGTTGAAGATGGCAGGACATTGGGCTCGCCGCAGAGCTTTATGATGTCCGGCGCGTGACCGCCGCCCGCGCCTTCGGTGTGGAAGGCGTGAATGGTGCGCCGTTTGAAGGCGGCGATCGTATCTTCGACAAAGCCCGACTCGTTGAGAGTATCGGTGTGGATCGCCACCTGGACATCATAGGCTTCAGCAGCTCCGAGGCAGCAATCGATGGCCGCGGGCGTAGTGCCCCAGTCCTCGTGCAGCTTGAGTCCACATGCACCGGCCTCGATTTGTTCGATCAGTGCCTGGGGCTGCGAGGCATTGCCCTTGCCGAAGAAGCCCAGATTCATTGGAAAGCTTTCAGCCGCCTGCATCATGCGGGCGATATGCCAAGGGCCGGGGGTGCAGGTCGTGGCTGCCGTGCCGGCAGCCGGACCGGTTCCACCGCCCATCATGGTGGTAATGCCGGACTGCAGCGCCTCGTCGATCTGCTGCGGGCAGATGAAATGGATGTGCGCGTCAACCCCGCCGGCAGTTACAATCTTGCCCTCACCAGCCATGATCTCCGTACCAGGGCCGATGATCATTTCGACACCGGGCTGAATGTCCGGATTTCCGGCCTTGCCGATACCCGCGATGCGCCCGTCTCGGAGGGCAATATCAGCCTTCAAGATTCCCCAATGGTCGAGAATCAAGGCATTGGTGATGACCGTGTCGACGGCACCCTCTGCGCGACTGCGCTGGCTCTGGCCCATGCCGTCGCGGATTACCTTGCCGCCGCCGAACTTGACCTCTTCGCCTACGATAGTGAGGTCGCGTTCGACCTCGATGAAGAGCTCGGTATCTGCCAGCCTCAAGCGATCGCCGGTGGTGGGGCCAAACATATCGGCGTAAGCGGCCCGGCTGACATTCGTGCTCATCGGGCTCCTCCCTCCAGCGGGCCGGCGATTGCGCCGCGAAAGCCTTGTACGATGCGCGCGCCGGCATAGGGGATGAGGCGGATTTCCCTGCTTTGGCCTGGCTCGAAGCGAACGGCCGTGCCGGCGGGAATATCTAGCCGGCGGCCGCGGGCGGCTTCGCGCTCGAAGATAAGTGCCGGATTGACCTCGAAGAAATGATAATGCGAGCCGACTTGGATAGGCCTGTCGCCTTGATTGGCGACCACGAGCGTGATCGCAGGAAGGCCGGCATTGATCTCGATCTCACCGGCGGCTGTCAAAATCTCCCCAGGTATCATAACGCTCCTCTCAGCGGATGGGCTGGTGAACGGTTACGAGCTTGGTTCCGTCGGGAAATGTGGCCTCGACCTGAACCTCGAGAATCATTTCCGCCACGCCTTGCATGACCTGACTGTGCGCGACCACTGTGCCACCATCGCGCATAAGCTCGGCGACCGAGCGTCCGTCGCGTGCGCCTTCGACGATGAAATCGCTGATGACGGCGACAGCCTCGGGATGATTGAGCTTGAGGCCGCGCCCAAGTCGCCGACGCGCGACGTCGGCCGCCATGGCAATGAGCAGCTTGTCCTTTTCCCTCGCGGTCAAGTTCATTGTGTTGTCCTCCTAGCAGCGCCATAGGTGCGGCGGCCGCTCTGGCAATCCCGCTGCTTCATGGCGGAGGTTACCCAGATAGCGTGCAAGATCGATCCGCAGCTGGCTTGGGTCCTGCGAGAGAAAGCGAGCGAGCAGCACACCATTTGCCATTGTTGCGCCCGCCTGGCCCTGCGCCTCCTTCGTCAGCGCACGCGCAAGAGCGTGCCGGTCCGGTACGTCGGGGGCGACGTAGATCACAGTCGCGACCGCGCGCGCGCCGGCAAAGCCGAGTGAATCGTTGAGCGTGTGAGTGCAGTCACCTTCCAGCCGAAGCGCATCGACCCAGACGAGGCGGCCCGCGCGATGGACGCGCCAGCGATCCAGCAGTAAACCGTTTGTGAATCGCTCGCCCCGCGCTAGCCGCCCGAAGGTGATCATTTCCGCAGCAATGAGCCTTCCATCCATCGCCACGTCGGCTTCGAGGCGCCGCTCCAGACGAGCCCTATCGAAGAGGATCGTCTCCTGCGGCAGCCATTCTAGCCAGGCGCCATTCCCGACACGCAGCGAAACGCTGGCGCGGGCCGGCGGGCCGAGAGAGCGGTAGATTTTCTCGGCGGCCTGGGTCGTGACCAATGCGCTAGCGTGGCTCTCGGCCGAGACGGTGATTTTCAGCCGATCGCCGCCTGTTATGCCGCCGGAGGTGGTAAGCAGAACCGCCTCGGAAATATCGCCGGCGGCGACCCGGGGAAATAGAACGCGGCAGGGTGCGCGCTGGAAGAGGTGTGCGAGCGCAGTCTTTTCACCCTGCTGGCGGAAGACGATTTCCACCTCGCCGTCGCTGCGCTGCAGTGCCGGGCATCGGTCGAGCCCGCAGAGCCGCGTGGCGGCTGAGTGGTAGGCAAGCTGACAGGACCGGACGTGCGACATAGACAACACGGATCGCTCCGATAGCGGACCGCGGGCGCGGCGTTGATCCATCGAGCGCAACGTCAACAAGACGCAGCATCAGGCGCCGCGTGGCAAGCGCTCGG
>CAZQLF010000161.1:0-6657 GCA_964594035.1 uncultured Rhodospirillaceae bacterium
AATGGCTGTCCTGTGGGTCTGTCGCTGATCGGACCGCCGGGCAGCGATCGGGCGCTGTTGAACCTCGCGGCTCAGCTCTCGTAGCAGACGACGGATTCGAAGGCCGTGTCGATGCGCTGGCGCCCGCCGAGGAAGGCCAGCTCGATGATGCAGGCCGAGCCCACCACATCGGCGCCCACCGCGCGCAGCAGGGCAATGGCGGCTGCCATCGTGCCGCCAGTGGCGAGCAGATCGTCGAGCACCACCACACGCTGGCCGGGCTTCACCGCATCGGCCTGGATCTCCACCGTGTCGGT
Source organism: uncultured Rhodospirillaceae bacterium (assembly GCA_964594035.1). Taxonomy (GTDB): domain Bacteria; phylum Pseudomonadota; class Alphaproteobacteria; order Dongiales; family Dongiaceae; genus DASXQK01. The sequence continues at coordinate 297 of CAZQLF010000161.1, forward strand.
GCCGTATTCGAGGTCGTAGCTGTAGGGGATGACTTTGCCCGGCAGCTTGCCGCGCTTGCGTACCATGGCGAAGCCCCGGCCGGAGAGATAGGCCAGGGGGGCCGAGATCAGGAAACCGCGGGATTCGATGCCGATCAGCAGGTCCGGCTTGAGCGCCTCGAGCCACCGGTCGAGATGCTCGATGGTCGCGCGCCAGGCCGGACCATGGGCCAGCAGCGTCGAGATGTCGTAGAACAGGATGCCGGGCTTGGGAAAGTCCGGAATCTGGCGAATATGGTCCTTGATCTGCATGGGCCCCCGCCGTCTGCCGCCTGTTCAACCGCCGACTCTCATGCCGGTTCTCGTCTCTTTGGGGAAATCTAGCGGCGCCGGCTGCAGAAAACAAACCGCGCGGTCAAGGCCTTCTGGCGGCCCAAATGGCGCTACCGGGCCCCGGAGGGGGCAGATTAAGATGCGCCCGGCTGCAAATAGACACGAAGGCAATGGCGGCAGAAGCGGCATCCATCGAGGCCCGGCAGGCGGACGGCGAACTGCGCATCATCTGCGGAGGGGATTGGACCGTCGGTGCGCTGGCCCCTTTGAACGCCAAGATCGCCGCCATCCGCACGGCCGGGGCCCGCCGGGTGCGCTTCGATTTGAGCGGGCTCGGTACCATCGACAGCGCCGGCGGCTGGCTGATCTCGCGCACCCAGGCCGCGATGAAAAAGGCCGGCCTGGATGTTGCCATCGAGGGGGCGGGGCCTGCCCAATCGGCACTGCTGCAAAAGGTTCTGACGGCGGGCCTGCCGCCGCCGACCATGCCGCTTCGCCACAAGCACCTGACCGACCTCGTTGCTTCGATCGGCGCGGCGCTGATCCATTTCTTCATGCAGGGTCGCGATCTGCTGGATTTCTTCGGCAGCGTGATCATCGGCCTGCTTCGCCTTTTCGTACAGCCGCGGCGCGTCCGCTTCAAGGCGTTCATGGCCCATCTCCAGGCGACGGGGCTCAGCGCCATGCCGATCATCGGCCTGATCTCGTTTTTGATCGGCATCGTGCTGGCCTATCAGGGGGCCGATCAGTTGCGCCGTTTCGGGGCACAGATCTACACGGTGAACCTCGTGGGCGTCCTTACCCTGCGCGAAATGGCGATCCTGCTGACCTCGATCATCGTCGCGGGCCGCACCGGCAGCGCCTTCACCGCGCAGATCGGCACCATGCAGGTGAACGAAGAGGTCGATGCCTTGCGCACGCTGGGGCTCGATCCCCTCGACGTGCTGGTGCTGCCGCGGATGCTGGGATTGATGGTGGCCCTGCCGCTGCTTGCTTTTTATTCCGATATCATGGCTCTGCTCGGCGGCGGACTCGCCTGTATTTTCCTGCTCGGCATGACGCCTTCGCAGTTCCTGACACAGCTCCACGGTTCACTGACGCTGACCCATTTTTGGGTCGGACTGGTCAAGGCGCCGGTCTTTGCGGCCGTCATTGCCATGGTCGGTTGTTTCGAGGGCATGCGGGTGACGGGGAGCGCCGAGAGCGTCGGCCGCCTGACTACCCAATCGGTCGTCGAGTCCCTGTTCCTGATCATCGTGATCGACGCGTTCTTTTCCATCATGTCTCCGGGCTCGAATTTATACCGGAGAACACAAAAACCAACGGCAACAAGCCGGCCCTGGCCGCCGCGCCGATCATTTCGATCCGCGGCCTCGTCAACCGGTTCGGCAAGCAGGTGGTCCATGACGGGCTCGATCTCGATGTCCGCCGGGGCGAGGTGCTGGGGGTGGTCGGCGGCTCGGGCACCGGCAAATCGGTGTTGCTGCGCACCATCGTCGGCCTCAATCATCCCGCGGCCGGGCGTATCCGGGTTCTGGGCCAGGAGACGCAGGGGCTGAGCGACGCCGAATGGCGCGAGCTCGAATCTCGCTGGGGCGTGCTGTTCCAGAGCGGTGCCCTGTTCAGCTCGCTGACCGTGGCAGAGAACGTCAAGGTCCCGTTTCGCGAGCATAGCCATCTCTCGCCACGCCTTATCGGCGAATTGACGGCTCTCAAGATCGCCATGGTGGGGTTGCCGCCCGACGCCGCGGACAAATATCCCTCGCAGCTCTCCGGCGGCATGAAGAAACGAGCGGGTCTTGCCCGGGCTCTGGCGCTCGATCCGGAGCTCCTGTTCCTCGACGAACCAACGGCGGGCCTCGATCCGATCGGCGCCGGGGCGTTCGATGAATTGATCCGCAGCCTCCAGCAAAGCCTTGGCCTGACGGTGTTTTTGGTAACGCACGATCTGGACAGCCTTGCCGCGATCTGCGACCGTATCGCCGTCCTTGTCGATAAAAAGATCAAGGTCGATACGATGGAGCACCTGCTCGACGATCCGCACCCATGGATCAAGGAGTATTTCCATGGGCCGCGCGGACGGGCAGCGCGCCACGCCGAGGGGGAAGAGCGGGCCGGGTGAATGGAGACGCGCGCCAGTAACATCGCTGTAGGCGCTTTTGTGCTGGTGCTGATCGTCGGCGCCATCGGCTTCGTTTTCTGGGTGGGACGCTTTGCCGAGCGCACCGCCACGGTCAACTATCATGCGCGTTTCGCAGGCTCCGTGGCCGGTCTGGACGTGGGCAGCAACGTGCTGTTCGGCGGCATTCCCATCGGCCATGTGACGGCGATCAGGGTCGACCCGCAGGAGACGTCGCTCGCCCGCGTGGATTTCGCCGTGGATGCGAGTGTTCCCATCAAAAAGGATTCGCGCGCGACCTTGGATTTGCAGGGCATCACCGGTGGCGTGCTGGTCGAGATCACCCGCGGGACTGACGCCAGCGAGAGACGGGAGCCGGACTCGGAGATCCCAAGCGGCTTTTCGTCGATCGAGCAACTGCTCACCGGGGCACCTCAGCTGATCTCGAAAGGCAACGCGCTGCTCGACCGGGCTTCCGCCTTCCTCAGTCCGGAGAACGCCGAGGCGGTCGGCCAGGTCCTCGTCAACATCAACAAGCTGACGAGCATGCTGGCTGCAGATTCGGCCAAGTTCGACGCGGCACTGGACGAGGGCACCAACGCCTTGAAGCAAGTCAGCCTCATGAGCGCCGAGTTCACGAAGCTCGCCGCCGACCTCAGGACCAACACCGGCAAGTTGAGCGGGGAAGCGAACAACACGCTGGCCCAGATCCGCGTCATGTCGGGGGATTTCAGCAGGACGGCGAAGTCCCTCAATGACGTGCTGAACGACAATCGTTCGCCCATCCGCGATTTCACCAGCACGGGTCTCTATGAACTGACGCAGATGATTACCGAAGTCCGCCTGCTGGCGCAGACGCTGAACCGAATTTCGGTCCAGGTCGAACGCGATCCGGCGCGCTTCTTCTTCGGTGACCGGCAGAAGGGATTCGAGGCGCAATGAAGCGGCGCGACCTTCTGCTCGGCGGGCTCACCGTCTTGGCCGGTTGCGGCATTTTGCCCAACGTGAAGGAGCCGACCACCCTCTACACGCTGACGCCCAAGACCACGTTTCCCGACAATCTGCCCTCGGTGAGCTGGCAGCTGGTCGTCGAGTTGCCCACGGCCGCCGCCGGCATCGATAGTTCGCGCATCGCGCTCACCCATGATCCCTTCACGCTGGAGTACTACGCCAAGGCCGCCTGGACCGACAATGCGCCGGGCATGATCCAGACGCTGTTGATCGAATCCTTCGAGCGCACGGGCAAGATCGTCGCCGTCGGCCCGGAATCAGCCGGCCTCAGGCCCGATTTCATCTTGAAAACCGACCTGCGCGAATTTCAGGCCAACTACCGCAACGACGATCCCATTCCCACCGTGCTGGTGCGCATGACAGCCAAGCTGGTGGCGATGCCGCAGCGGCGCATCGTGCGTTCCATCACCTCGGAGAAAAGCGTCAAGGCGGCGACCACAAAATTCGAGGATGTGCTGGGTGCCTTCGACGATGCCGTCGGGCATGTCTTCCGCGATATCGTCGTCTATACCCTGACCACGCCTGCCGAGCCCTCGCCGCCTGCGGGCTGACCGGCAACTCCTTTGTACGATCTTCGCTTGCGCCAGCGTTCATGATGCGTATTCACCTGATCGCCTTGTCCTTTGCCCTTTCGATCGCCGGCGCCGCGGCGGCCGGACCAATGACGCCGCGCACGCTTTATATGGGGACCGCGCCGGTGGTGGGCGTCTACTTTCCTGCCGGTGGCGCCATCTGCGCGATGGTCAATCGCCATCGCGCGGAGACAGGGCTGCGCTGTGTCATCGAAAGCACCGACGGCTCCGTTGCCAATCTCGAAGCGCTGCGCAAGGGGGACGAGGATCTGGCGATCGTCCAATCCGATTGGCAGTACTACGCGGTCAAGGGTTTGGGGCCATTCAAGGCGGCCGGGCCTTTCGACAACCTGCGGGCCCTCTTTGCCATCCACGGTGAGCCGCTGACCCTGATGGTGCGTAAGAATTCCGGCGTCGCCTCGCTCGCCGATCTCAAGGGCAAGCGGGTGAACATCGGCCCCAAAGGCAGCGGCCAGCGCGTGCTGGCCGATCTGCTGATCCACGCGCTGGGCTGGAAGGAGTCGGATTTCGCCAGCCTGACGGAGATCGACGCCAACCTACAGACGGCGGCGCTTTGCGATTCCCAGATCGACGCATTCCTGATGCCCATGTCGCATCCCAACGGCGCGGTGGAGGAGGCGGCGATGCGCTGCGGGGCGCTGCTGGTACCGGTAAGCGGTCCGGCGGTGGACAAGCTGATGGCCGACAAGCCTTATCTCGCCAAGGACGTGATTCCTGCCGGAACCTATCCCGGCAATCCCAATGCGATCACCACCTTCGGTCCGCGCGCAACACTGCTCGCCACCAAGTCGATGCCCGACGATGTCGGCTACGACATCGTCAAGGCGGTGTTCGGGGACTTCGACAAATTCACCGCCATGCACCCCTCGTTCCGCAGCCTGACGCCGGCCGAGATGGTGGCGGACGGCAACACGGCGCCGTTGCAGGCCGGCGCCGCCCGCTATTTCCGCGAGCGCGGCTGGCTTAAGTGATGGCGACGAAGCTCGCCGGCGTTGCACAATCGCGCCTGGAGCTGATGGCACTGGCCGGTGCCGAAGTGACCGCGGCCGAACGCGCTTTTGCCCGCCAGCAGACCAGCGTCGTCGGCCGGCTGCTGCGCGACGAGGGCACGTTTTTCGAATGGGATCATTTCCCCGCGGGCGACATCTACGATTCCGAAAGCGGGGCGCAGTACTTCTACCACGCCCATGGCACGACGCCGCCCCGCGTCGGGGAAAAGGGAAAGTTCCATAACCTCATGCCGGCCGCCCATGCCGGCGCCCTGCGGCCAACCCATGAGCACGGCCACTTCCACACCTTCCTGCGCGAGCCGGGCCAGAAACCGAGCCATGTTGTCGCCATCGCCATGGATTTTCATGGCCGCCCCAATCGCCTGTTTACCGCGAATCGCTGGGTGACCGACGAGCGCTGGCTCGAGGCGCCTCGGCTTATCGCCATGCTGGACCGTTTCACCATCGACCTGCCGCGCCCATCGCGCTGGGTCAATCGCTGGCTCGCAGCATTGCTGCGTCTGTTCCGTCCGGAGATCGAAGACCTGCTGCGCCGACGCGATGCCGTCCTCGCTGAATGGGCCCGGCGCCACCCGGGCGCCGATCCGCTGGCCTCGCGCGAGTTGGAGATTCCCTCGCAGCGCGAGATATCGCTCGCCGGCCAGATCGACCAGGTTGCGCGAACCCTGGCCCGCTCACCGCGGCGCAAGGGGCGATGAGCAAACCGGCGCAGGCAACCCTCAGGCCCGCCACCGCCGGCGATGCGCCTGCGATCCGGCGCATGATCCAGGCGCTGATCGCCCATTCCGGCAATCCGCCGGCCTCGCCGGCGCCGGCCGATCAGCTGGCGCGCCACATGTCGGGTCCGCGTCCCGATATCGAAGGCGTCATCGCCGAGCGCGCCGGCAAGGCGGTCGGTATGGTGCTGTTCTTTCCGTGGCTATCGACCTGGCGCGGGCAACTCAACCTCTACATCCAGGACCTCTACGTTGAGCCGGATGAGCGGGGCAGCGGACTCGGCCGGCGTCTGCTGGCGGCCGCGGCGCGCGAAGGCAAGGCGCGCGGCTGCAAGGGGCTGCTGCTGGCGGTCGAGATCAGCAATGCCGATGCAGCGAAGTTCTATGCCAGGCTTGGCTTCCAGCGCATCGAGGACGAACGCCACTGGATGCTGGCTCCGGGGCCGTTCGACGCCCTGATCGGCTGAGATTGGCCCAGGAGAGTCAACGCGACCGGCCCTTGACGCCTTTGACTCCCTTCGTCTCCGCGATGATCCAGTTGTGGAACAGCCGTGCCGGTTCGCTGAGCGGTGCTTCCAGCGGCACCAGCAGATAGAAGGC
>CAZQLF010000162.1:0-2896 GCA_964594035.1 uncultured Rhodospirillaceae bacterium
TCGAAGCGATCTTCTCCTTCTTGAATGTGTCGGCGAGCGATTCTCGCGCATAGAGCCCGCGCCGGTTGACCCAGGGGCCGAGATTGGTGGAGACCGTCACATCGGGTGCGGTGGTGACCACGCGATCGGCCAGCGATCCTCCGCTGCGCGCGAGCTCGTTCAAGATCTGGCCAAAACCCTGCTGGGTGGCAGCTGTGGCACTGGCCGCCACAGTCAGATTTGCCGGCACCTCGATCTTGGCAGCTGTGAGCCGCCGGCGGCCCTTCTGGTTGAAAGGCACGCGGTCGAGGAATTGCTGGAGGTCCTGCACTGATTTGCCGAGCCCTTCGAACTGATCCCACTCATGGCCTTCGCGCACGCTGCTGGCGGCGCGGAAGGTTTCCATCTGTGCCACCGTCATCAGACCCGCATGGTTATCCTTGTGGCCCTGGAAGGGCAGGCCCGCACCCTTGATCGTATAGGCGATGAAGCAGACCGGCCGGTCATGCTCGATAGATTCGAACGCCTTCAACAGGCTCGGAATGTCGTGGCCCGCGAGGTTGGTCATCAGGCGGGCGAGTTCGTCGTCGCTGCGTTTATCCAGCAGGCGCGAGACGGGGCCTTGGTCGCCGATCTCGTCGCTCAACCGCTTGCGCCAGGCAGCCCCGCCCTGATAGGCCAGCGCCGAGGACAACTGGTTGGGACAGGCATCGATCCAGGCGCGGAGCTTCCCGCCGCCGGGCTCGGCGAAAGCAGCTTCGAGCAGCGAGCCATATTTCAGGATCACCACATCCCAGCCGAAGCCGCGGAAGAGCTCCTCGAAACGGGCCCACAGCCCTTCGCGGATCACGGCATCCAGGCTCTGGCGGTTGTAGTCGATGATCCACCAGGTGTTGCGCACGCCGTGCTTCCAGCCCTCGAGCAGGGCTTCGAAGATGTTGCCCTCGTCCATCTCGGCATCGCCGACAAGGGCGATCATGCGGCCCTCGGCCCAATCCTTAGCCCAGCCGCGGGCCTTCACGTAGTCCTGCACGAGGGACGAGAACAGCGTCTGCGCCACGCCGAGCCCGACGGAGCCCGTGGAGAAGTCGACATCGTCGGCATCCTTGGTGCGCGAGGGGTAGCTCTGTGCGCCCTTGTAGCCGCGAAAGGCTTCAAGTTTCTCGCGGCTTTGATTGCCCAGAAGGTACTGGATCGCGTGGAAGGCGGGGCTGGCATGGGGTTTCACCGCCACCCGATCCTGCGGCCGCAGCACGGCGAAATAGAGCGCGCTCATGATGGTGGCGAGCGAGGCAGAGGAAGCCTGGTGTCCGCCGACCTTGAGACCGTCGCTGTTTTCACGCAGATGATTGGCGTTGTGGATCATCCAGGTGGAGAGCCACAGAACCTTCTTCTGCAGCTCGGTCAGGTAGGCAAGGCGGGGATCGATCATGCCGGTCTCAGGCGGGTGGATTCGTGTGGCGCTAGTGAAGCACTCCGTCTGGCCGCCGTCACGCCGGGACTTGTATGCCCCACATGATTGCGGCGATGGCGGCAAGTGCCGAGGCGACGCCCACGGCTTGAGGCAGCGATATGCGCTCGCCGAGCACATAGCGGGCCAGCAGGATGGTGGTGGCCGGATAGAGCGAGGAGATGGTGGAAACGATGCCGAGGTCGCCCACATGTGCAGCGGCGAGGTAGAAGGCGTTGCCCCCGCCATCGAGCGCGCCGGACAGGAGCACGAAGCCTGCCAGCCGAGCGCCCGGCCAGACGAGCTTTTCGCGGCGCTGGCGGATGACGGCAATGCCGCTGAACGCCACCAAGGCGACGCAGCGCGCGACCACCAGCGGCCACAACCCGCTTTCGCCGGAACAGCGCTTCATAGCGACATAGAAGGTGGCGATGCACACCCCGCAGCCGAGTGCATAGGCAAACGCGCGCAGCGGTGCGCCCTGCCGTCCGCCGGCCGAACCCAATGCGCTGACGAACCGCTCACCGCCGCCCAACAGGAAAACGGCGAAGCCCGCGATGGCAAAGCCGAGATAAGTGAGCGAGGCCGGCGCCTCGCCGAGCGCGAAGATTCCGTAGAGAACCGGCAACAGGATCGCCGCCAGGGCGGTGACGGGTGCGACGATGCTCATCGGGCCGATAGCGAGACCCTTATAGAGCAGGGGAATGCCGATCGAGGTCGAGATGCCGGCAAGGATCGATAGCTTGATATCCGCGGACGACAGGAAGAAAGGGCCCGCGAGCGAAGCCACCACCAGCATTGCAGCCAATGCCGCAAGCTGGTTGCCCAGCATGATGAAAACGAGCGAGACACGCTTGGCCGCCACGCCGCCGAGAAAATCGCCGCCGCCAAAGGAGATCGAGGAAAAGATGGCGAGAATCGCCGCGTTCATGATGCTGTCCGATGCTGGCCGGTCCCGTCTTCGCTCACCGGGCTTGCATATATTGGGCTGGCCGCCTGGTCAATATATTGATACGATGGTCATATGGACGATATCGCCGCCCTCAACGGCCGCATCGCCCGCAGCCTGAACCAGGTTCGCGTGTCCCGCGGCCTGACCTTCGATCAGCTCGCGCGCAAATCGGGCGTCAGCAAGGGGATGCTGGTGCAGATCGAGCAGGGCCGCACCAATCCCAGCGTTGCCACCCTTTGCCGGATCGCCAACGCATTGGGTGTTACGGTCTCCCGCTTTGTCGAGGCAGTAGAGGAACCGCCGGCCCGCCTCATCCCGGCCAGCGAAGCGATCGAGCTGTGGCAGGGCCGCCGCGGCAGCCGGGGCAAGCTGCTGGTCGGCTTCGAAACGCCCTCGCTGCTCGAAGTCTGGGATTGGGATCTGGCGCCCGGTGAATCCTATGAGGGTCTGGCCCATCCGGCGGGCACGCGCGAGGTGCTGTATGTGCAGGAAGGCGAGATCGTGCTGACGACCGA
>CAZQLF010000162.1:2996-6656 GCA_964594035.1 uncultured Rhodospirillaceae bacterium
CGGGCACGCGCGAGGTGCTGTATGTGCAGGAAGGCGAGATCGTGCTGACGACCGACGGCGTCCAGCACAAGGCCAGTGCCACCGACACGCTGATGTTCCAGGCGGACCGGCCGCACCGCTACGCCAACGAGGGCAGCAAGCGGCTGCGCTTCCTAATGGTGGTAACGGAACCGCCGCTTGCGTCCGGCCGCCATCGGCGGAGCAAGGCCGCGCGCGAGGAGTAGCCGCAGGTGAGCGCCCATGCTTCGCCCGCCCGGGTGCGGGTGCATCCCGACATTGCCGCGCGCTATCCGCAAGGGCGGATCGCCGTGGTTTATGCTTTCGATGTGGAAAACGGATCGAGCGATGAGCGCGGCGAGGCGCAATTGCGCGAAGCCTGCCGACAGGCGGCAAGCGTGTTCGGCGGCGGCAAGCCGCAATCCCATCCGCATATCCAGGCTTGGCGCGGTGTCTACCAATCGTTCGGAGCGAAGCCGAGCAAGTATCTCTGCTCGGCCGAGGCGTTGATCCAGCGGGCGCTCAAGGATGGCCCACCGCGGATCAACCGCCTCGTCGATTTTTATAACGCGGTGAGCATCGGCCACCTTCTTCCGATCGGCGGCGAAGACTTTGACTGCCTGCAGGGCGAGTTGGCGCTGCAGTTTGCCGATGGCACGCAGATCTTCGATGTGCCCGAGAGCGGAGGAACCGAGCCGACACAGGTGCCGGCCGGCGAGGTTGTCTGGGCTGATGCTGCGGGTGTGACCTGCCGACGGTGGAACTGGCGGCAGGGACGGCGCACCAGACTGACGGAGACGAGCCGGAATGCCTATTTCGTCATCGAGTCGCTATCGCCGCCCTTTGCCGAAGCCGATTTCGAACAGGCAGTGCAGGCGATCGTCAACGGGCTCACGACTCTCTTCAATGCAGGGCGGGTCGTGACCGAGCGGCTGCGATAATTCGGCGTAAGCATCGGCCTGCTGCTCTGGACGGATTTTGCCGGCGGGGCGGAATCGGCTACATAACTCTTCACCTTCTGGAGCAAGGGCTTGATCGAAAATCTCATTGGCGCCGTTGCCGGCTTCATCGTGGCGGTCATCTCCTCCTTGGGATTGCTGGGCATCGTGCTGATGATGGCGATCGAATCCGCCTGCATTCCGCTGCCCTCGGAAATCATCATGCCCTTTGCGGGGTATCTGGTTTTCCAAGGGCATTTCAACCTGGTCATGGCGGCAACCGCCGGCGCGCTCGGCTGCAACCTGGGTTCAGCGCTGGCCTATGCCGTCGGTCAATATGGCGGCCGGCCGTTCGTGGAGCACTGGGGCGGCTATCTGCTGATCACCAAGCACGATCTCGACGCGGCCGACCGCTTCTTTGATCGCTTCGGCGCCCTTGCTGTTTTCATCGGCCGCCTGCTGCCGGTGGTGCGTACTTTCATCGCGCTTCCCGCGGGAATCGCACGCATGCCGCTGGTGAAGTTTCACCTCTATACCTTCGTGGGTTCGTGGATCTGGTGTTTCGTGCTGGCCATGATCGGCATGAAGCTGGGGCAGGCCTGGGAGAGCGATCCCACCTTGCGCGACATCATGCATCGCTTCGATGCCGCAATCGTGCTGCTGTTTCTGGCGGGCGTCGCCTTCTACGTCTGGCGTCATTGGCGCCACAGGGTGCGCCGCTCCGACTAGGGCAATTTTGGGAACCAATGCGCCCGGTTCCGCGTTGGTTTCCCGCTGGCTTGCCTTCGTCGGCGATGGCGTTCACCATCCCGCAAGCGGGAAAGGCCTCGAGCATGGGCCGCAGTACCCTCACCATAGTCCTGATTGCGCTGCTCTTCAGCGGCTGCGTGCGTGTGCCGAGCGCGGCTCAGAGCGCGAACGCGCCGGTGCCGAGCGATGGCGACGTCACCAATGCCACGCCGCTCGCAGCAGTCATCAAGGCGCGCAATGTGCAGCCGCTCGATCCGGCCTCGCCGATGCCGCTGCTCGATCAGGCGATGGTGCAGCTCGCCAAGACCGATGAGGGCGAGCGCTACCGCGGCGTCACCTATGATCTGACCAGGGACAACGGGCTCGATGCGCAGTGGCTGATCCAAAGCCCCAATATCTGGGGCCGGCCGTCGGCCACGCTCGCCTTCATGCCGCTGGATTGCAAAGGCCATTGCGAGCCGGATTTCCGTCTCGCTTTCTGCCGGCGCAACAGCGATTGCGGCGCGGGCGCCGTCTGTGGCCGGCTGGCGGCCTTTGGCGATCTGGCCGATCTTGCGGGTAAGCGCCTGTGCCTCGGTCAGGCGGATAGCCTCGTCGACCGCTTCTACCGACCCATTGTGACGGCGCAGCAGGCGGTGGATGTCACGCTGCTGGAACCGGCCCCCGATTACCGCTTCCTCGCCGCCCTGCGCAACGCCATGACCGTGCTGGCCGAGAGCCATCGCCACGTGACCGTGCGCCTGCTCATCGGGCAATTCCCGCCGGCGGGGGCCGATGCGAAGGCTTTTCTCGACGACCTCATTCGCGATGCGCGCAAGGTTCACGGCGCAAACCTCACCATCTATGCCTCCGCCATGCGTTCATGCGGCGGCAACGTGTTCTGCCGCTCTTTCTCCTGGAATCACGCCAAAATCGTCGCCGTGGATGGCCGCACTGCTGTCGTCGGCGGCCATAATCTCTGGACACAGGATTATCTGATCGATCAGCCCGTTCATGATCTTTCGATGCAGGTCTCGGGGGGCGCCGCGCGCGATGCGCACCGATTTGCCGACGCGCTCTGGGATTATGTCTGCTCCCATGACGATCCGTTGAGCGCCGTCAGCATGTATGTCTATCGCAGCGGCAGTTCAGACATCGCCAAGGGCTGCCTGGCAAAAATCGGATTGCCTCCGGCCGCGTCCGCAACGGGCGGTGGCACGGCGATCCTGTCCATCGGCAGGCTCGGATCGGGCATCACCGAGCATTTCGCCAACCAGGATGATGTGGCGCGCGAACTTTTCTTCGGTGCGGCCCGGCACGAGATTCTCGTCGCCCAGCAGGATGTCGCCTTTCAGCTGCCGGGCGAACTGAAGCCGCTGTATCCGGAGCTCACGATGGCGGCCTGGGCCGATTTCATCCTGGCCGGGCGCGGCGATGTCTATCTCGTTCTGTCCAGCGATGGCGCGGTGGGGCGCAGCAAGAGCACATATAGCAATGGTGTTCCCATTGCCTCGGTCGCCGACAAGATGCTGGATGTCGCCGCGGCCCATAGCAGCCTGCCACGGCCCGCACTGGTCGAGCTTCTTTGCCAGCATTTCCATCTGGCGCCGTTCCGCTTCAGCCGCGATGGCGCGTGGCCCGAGAAGGCGCCCATCGGCAATCACGGCAAGTTCTGGATGGTGGACGATCGCACCTTCTATGTGGGATCGGACAATCTCTATCCAGTCGATCTCCAGGAGTTCGGCTATATCGTCGATAGCGCTGCAGCCGCCGCCACGATCCGGCGCGACTACTGGAATCCGCTGTGGCGCTGGTCCAAATCCTTCGCCATTTCTGGCTCCGATGCGCCAAACTGTTCGCTGCGCAAGAAGCTGACGTCCTAGTTCTAGCTAGGGAGCTGCTGGCGGGCCCTGATCGCCAGGTAGCCCGGCCAGATGGCGATAGATCGCCATCGCCCGGTTTAGATAGGACGAGCCGTGGCTACCAAGCAGGGCCG
>CAZQLF010000163.1:0-6650 GCA_964594035.1 uncultured Rhodospirillaceae bacterium
CGGCTTTCTCGTTCGGGAACGGCGAGCGGAACTGATTGGCCGGCGTCGCGGGTCCGTCCTTCGGCTGCCCGGAGTCGTCCAGTCCCTGTGGCACGGTGAACCCGGCCGCGAAGGCCTTGATCTGGCCCTCCTCCAGGCCGATGCCTTCGAGATCGCGGTAGTGCAACTGGCGCAACGGGTGGCAGGCCGAGCAAACCTCGGCGTAGACCTGCAGACCACGCTGCGCGGCGGCGATGTCGGGCGTGCCGAACACGCCATCAAAGCTCCACTTTTGCGAAGGCAGCTTGATCGTGTCCTCGGCCGAGGCCGGGGCCGCCATCAGACCCAGGGCCATCGGGGCGGCCAGCAGGGTGGCGAAGAAAGTGCGTGGCGTGCGCATCAGTGGCTCTCCAGCGGGCGACCAGTGACGGCCTGGGTGATGCTTTCCGGCAGCGGCAGCGGCCGCTCCAGCTTGCCGATGATCGGCGTGATCACCAGGAAGTGGGCGAAGTAGTAGAGGGTAGCCAGCCGGCTGAGGATGACCCAGACGCCTTCCGGTTTATGAGCGCCGCAGACGCCCAGTACGACGAAGGACACCACCCACAGGAACACGAACCATTTATAGGTCGGGCGGAACCGGCAGCTGCGGACGCGTGAGGTGTCGAGCCAGGGCAGCACCAGCAGGATCAGCAGTGAGGCGAACATCATGCACACGCCCAGAAGCTTGTTCGGGATCGAGCGCAGGATCGCGTAGTACGGCAGGAAGTACCACTCCGGCACGATCTCCGGCGGGGTCGCCAGCGGATTGGCCGGGATGTAGTTGTCCGGCTCGCCGAACAGGTTCGGATAGAAGAACACGATGGCCGCGTAGAAGATCATGAACACGCCCAGCCCGAAGAAGTCCTTCACCGTGTAATAGGGATGGAAGGGGATGCTGTCCTGCGGCCCCTTCATGTCGATGCCCAGCGGGTTGTTCGAGCCGAAGCGGTGCAGGGCGATGATATGCACCACCACCACCGCCGCGATGACGAAGGGCAGCAGATAGTGGAGTGAGAAGAAGCGGTTCAGCGTGGCGTTGTCGACCGCGAAACCGCCCCACAGCCAGGTGACGATATGCTGGCCGACCAGGGGGATCGCCGAGAACAGGTTGGTGATGACGGTGGCGCCCCAGAAGCTCATCTGGCCCCAGGGCAGCACATAACCCATGAAGGCGGTGGCCATCATCAGGATGAAGATGACGATGCCGATCAGCCACAGCAGCTCGCGCGGCGCCTTGTAGGAGCCGTAGTAGAGCCCGCGGAAGATATGCAGATAGACGACGATGAAGAACATCGACGCCCCGTTCATGTGCAGATAGCGGACCAGCCAGCCATAGTTCACGTCGCGCATGATGTGCTCGACGGAATTGAAGGCCATGGTGGATTCCGGCGTGTAGTGCATGGCGAGCACGATGCCGGTGACGATCATCACCACCAGCATGAAGCCGGCCAGCGAGCCGAAGCTCCACATGTAGTTCAGGTTGCGCGGCGTCGGATATTCGTTCAGCTCGTGGTCGAGATAGCTGAACATCGGCAGCCGATGATCGATCCAGCGGATGATCGGGTTCTTGAACGCGGGCGCCTTGCCGTTCGTGCTCATCGCCGCACCCCTAACCGATATGAACCAGCGTGGCGCTGGTGAATTTGTACGGCGGCACCGCGAGATTCAGCGGCGCCGGGCCTTTGCGGATGCGCCCGGAGGTGTCGTATTGCGAGCCGTGGCAGGGGCAGAACCAGCCGCCATATTCGCCGCGGGGGTCGGATGGCGCGGTGCCGAGTGGAATGCAGCCCAGATGCGTGCACACGCCCACGATGATCAGCCATTCCGGCTTCTGCACGCGCTGCGCGTCGGTCTGGGGATCGCGCAGTTCGGCAATGTTCACGTCCTCGGCCGCCTTGATCTCTTCCGGCGTGCGGTGATCGATGAACACCGGGTGGCCCTGCCACAGCACCTTCACGCGCTGGCCGACCTCGATCTTGGCGATGTCGACATCGATGGAGGCCAGCGCCAGAACGTCGGCCGACGGATTCATCTGGTCGATCAGTGGCCAGGCGATACAGGCGGCGCCCATGCCACCCACGGCGACTGTCGCCAGCATCAGGAAATCGCGCCGGGTTCCTTCTTTATGTCCGGGCCCGTGCGCAGCACTTTCGGCCATGTCTGCTATTCCTCTGTCAGCGCGCCTCGAAGCGGCTGCCTCTTATAACATCGGCGATGTTTCGGCCCTTCCCCCGGTTCTGCGACAAACCGACGCAGAATCGGCAAAAAAGGCCAAACTTCATGGCCGTAGCTAAGAGCCGGGCCTGCCGGAGAAATCCCCCGGCGCAGGGGTATAATGCAATTTCCCGGTCTTGCCTAGCAGCGCCCCACCCCATGCGCCTTGCCCTCTATCAGCCCGATATTCCGCAGAATTGCGGCACCTTGCTGCGCCTGGCCGCTTGCCTCGAACTGGCGGTCGATATCATCGAGCCCTGCGGCTTCATCTGGGACGATCGGCGGCTGCGCCGCGCGGGAATGGACTATCTCGCCGATGTGGCATTGACCCGCCATGCCTCGTGGGATGCCTATCGCGATCAGGCCAAAGGCCGTCTGGTTCTCCTCACCACCAGGGCCGAGCAGCGCTATCCCGACTTCGCTTTTCGCGGCGACGACAATTTGATAGTCGGGCGTGAAAGTGCGGGTGTGCCGGCGGAGGTGCATGAGGCGGCCAGCGCGCGCCTGCGCATCCCCATGCAGCCGGGATTGCGCTCGATCAATGTCGCGCTCGCCGCATCCATGGTATTGGGCGAAGCCATGCGACAGACCGGAAGCTTTCCCAAAACAGGCCTTTGATCGTGACGAGTGAACACAAGCAGCGCAGCAGCACGTGGTTCGAAGAACTCCGCAACCGGATTTGCGCGGCCTTCGAACAGCTCGAAGACGAGTATGCCGGCCCGCTCAAAGATCGGCCGGCCGGACGGTTCGAGCGCAAGCCCTGGAAGCGCCCCACCGACGATGGCAGCGAGGGTGGTGGCGGCGTGATGGCCGTCATGCGCGGCCGCGTGTTCGAGAAGGTGGGCGTGAACGTCTCCACCGTCCACGGGCATTTCTCCGAGGAGTTTCGCAACCAGATCCCCGGTGCGGCCGAAGACGGCGCCTTCTGGGCGAGCGGCATCAGCCTGGTCGCCCACCTGCAATCGCCGCGCGTCCCGGCCGTGCATATGAACACGCGGCATATCGTGACGACGAAATCATGGTTTGGCGGCGGGGCCGACCTGACGCCCATGGTGGAAGACCGCGCCGATACGGGCACGTTCCACGCTGCGCTGAAGGCGGCGTGCGATCGGCACGATCCCGCCTATTACCCGCGTTTCAAGGCGTGGTGCGACGACTACTTCTTCCTGAAGCACCGCAACGAGCCGCGGGGAGTCGGCGGAATCTTCTACGACAATCTCGAGAGCGGCGATTGGAAGAAAGATTTCGCCTTCACCCGCGATATCGGCACAGCCTTCCTCGATATCTATCCAACAATCGTCCGCCGCCACATGGACGAGACGTGGAACGAGGCCGAGCGCCGCCACCAGCTGATCCGCCGCGGCCGCTATGTGGAGTTCAACCTGCTCTACGACCGCGGCACGCTGTTCGGTCTCAAGACGGGCGGGAACCCGGAGGCGATCCTGATGTCGCTGCCGCCCGAGGTGGCATGGCCCTGAAGCGGGCCAGCAGCCGGCCATCGATCACGGCAAGGCCACCCATGATGAGAGCGAGACCGAGCAGGTCGATCGGCTGGACGTGCTCGCCCAGAAAAAACGTGCCGAGAATCAAAGCAACAATGGGCAGCAGGAACGTGACCAGCAGCAGGTTGGTGGCGCCGACTCGGGCCAGCAGCTTGAAATAAAGCAGATAGGCGATCGAGGTGGAGAGCAGGCCGAGGGCGGCGATGCCGGCAAGGCTGATCGCGCTCGGGCTTACGGTCCAGGGATGCTCGAAGATCGCAGCCAGCGGCAGCATGATGACGGTGCTGCCGATCAACATGCCACATGCTGCCACCTCCACCGGCAAGCCGCGGAACTGCCGCCCCCACAGCCCGGCCAGCGCGTAGCAGACCGCCGCCAGCAGTACGGCAATCTCCGCCACGTTGGTGGGATCGAGGTGGCTCAGGGCACCCGGCCCGATCAGCACCGCCACGCCGGCAAATCCAAAGAGCACGCCGGCAAAACGCCGCAGCGTCAGCCGCTCATCGCCGACAAGATGGGCCAGCACGACGGTGAAGATCGGCGTCATGGCATTCAGGATGGCGGCAAGCCCGCTATCGATGCGGGTCTGGCCCCAGAAGATCAGGCTGAAGGGAATGGCGTTGTTGATGGCGCCCATGATCAGCAGTGCCGCCCAGGTTTTTGGCTCGGCGGGAAATCGCCGGCGCCGCAGCAGCGCAATGGCCGTCAGGATGATCGCCGCACTACTGACGCGTCCGGCAGCAACCGTGAGCGGGCCGAAACTCTTGAGGCCGAGATCGCCGAAAAAGAAGGCACCGCCGAACACCAGGGCAAGGCCCAGCAGCATCGCCCAATCCAGCCCTTGCATGGTTCTCTGCTGCATGCCTGCTTCCGGAAGCGAGCATCGCAGAACATCAAATGCGCGCTATCCGCTTCTTGCGGGCCAGGCGGCCACGATCGTGCCTTCGTGTGCGGCTTGCGCCGCAGCCTTGATGAAGCGGGCGAGCTCAGCGGGCGCACCGGCATCTTCGAACAGCACCGAAGACGCCGCCTCGATGCGCGAATGCAGGGAGTCGCGCCAGGCGCGGTCATTGGCCAGGCGCACCGCAAGCTCGACATAGCGCTTGGCACTATCGGCAACCGTGTCGAGGATTCCCATGCGGCGGCAGAAGCCATAGGTCAGCCGGCCGCGCATGAAGCGCCCGGGCCATGTCACGACAGGCCGTCCGAGATGAAAGGCCTCAAGACTCGTGTTGCCGCCGCCGAAACCCGTCGTGTCGAGCAGGCAATCGGCGCGCGCCACCAAGGCGAGGTAGTCGGCATAGGGCAGGTTCGAAATGAAATGGATGCGCTGGGCGACGTCGGGAATGCTGCGCTCGAAGCGTTCGCGCAGCTGGCGGCTCCAGATCGGCCGTGCGCCGTCGGCCAGCAGCACCTTGCCGCGCGGATCGCGGCGCAGGATCTCCGCCAGCAGTGCATCGAAGGAGGGGTGCAGCTTGAACAGGGTCTGCAGGCAGGCATAGATCGTCGAATCCTCCGGCAGCACCGGCAAACGGCCGTTGCCTTCCTTCGGGCGATAGTAATAGGTCGGTGGATGGGAAAGCCGGATCAGCCGCTCGCTGTAGTGCCTGTCGCCCTCCTCCGGCTCCCAATCCTGGGCTGACAGGTAATAGTCGATTGCCGGGATGCCCGTGGTCACCGGATGGCCCCATGTCACGCATTGCACCGGCGCCAGCCGCGCGAAGGCGAGGAAATAGGTCAGCGCATCCATGCCGATATCGGCATAAAGCAGCAGGTCGAGTTCCTCGGCGGCGATCATTTCACGAGCACCCGGCAGATTGCGTGGCAGTTCGATCAACCGGTCGGCGGCACGATCGATCGCCTCGCTCACTGCATCGCGCGCTCCCGGCGCGCGGATAAGGATCAGCTCAATATTTTCGCACGGCAATTTCTCGACCAGGCCGCGATTGACCCGGCCGATGGTGTGCAGGCGGAACTGGGCGGAGAGGAAACCGACCTTGAGGCGCCGGTTCAATGGTCGCTCGCGCCAACCCGCGACATGCGGTGCCTGCCAGGCAAGCGCCGGGCAGGTCTTGAGGTGGAACTGTGCGATCTGCTCCTGCAGCGGCCGGTCGTCCTGCTGGTGATAGGCGAGATGGAAGGCGGTGCGCCGCACACTCTCATAGGAATCGCCGATGGCCAGAGGCCGCGCCGCCAGCGTGTCGAGACGCTCGGCCAAGCCCCGGCGGCGTGCGGCGATCTCTGCTTCGTCGGCGGGGATCGGCGGCAGCAGCAACGCACGGCGCACTTCGAGACCGGGATCGGGCGCCAGCGTCAGGCATTCGCTGTAGCGTGCCTCGGCCTCGCTCAAGCGCCCGTCACGCTCCAGCTCGCGGGCAAGATCAAGCAGCAGCAGGCGGCGTTCGGCAAGGCCTTGCGAGCCGGCGATGACAACCGGCCGGCGCGCCAGCAGATTGGCCATGCGCGACATCAGGTCGATGTTGTTGGGCGCTTTCGCCAGGGCTGTGCGCAGGATCGAGATCGCATCATCCTGATGGCCCAGGTTTCCCTGCGCCTTGGCCAGCATGGCCGCTGCCTCGCTGTCACCGGGATCGATGACCAGCGCGCGCTGGAATTCGCGCACCGCCTCGGGCAAGCGCTTCTGACGCGCCAGCACCGCGCCATAATTGCGCGCGATGCTGCCGTCGTGGGGGCGAAGCGTGGCAGCGCGCGCCAGATGCGTTTCAGCCGCCAGGTTGTCGCCCAAACCTGCCGCGGCCACGCCCAGCAGATGCCACGCCTCGCCCTGGCGCGGGTCGGTCGCGGCGATGCTGGCCGCGAGATCCCAGGCCTCGCTGAAGTTGCGGGCCTTGATCTGGGCACGGGCGAGAGCGAGACTCATCGTGGCAGCCGCCGTTCGAGTTCCGTCAGGCAGGC
>CAZQLF010000164.1:0-6650 GCA_964594035.1 uncultured Rhodospirillaceae bacterium
CCTCGACGACGGAGCCCATGATGCGGCCGTTCTGCTCGCCGTATCCGAATACCGTCGCCGGTACCGCGATCAACAGGACAATGAGTAATTGGCGCATTACTTCACCTGCAGGCAGTAGGTGAACTGCGTCGACGCCGGCATGATGGTCATCCCGTACATGTCTTGAATCGCCTGCGCGTCGCGCGGCAGATCGCCCGGCTTCTTCGCCATCCCGGCGTCGTAGGTGAAGACTTGGCAGACCGGCGAGTATCCGTCCTCACCGCGAACCGCCGTGACCACGTCGTAGCCTTTGCCCAGCGCTCCGGCGGCCGCCATGGTTCCCGACATGATCATCGAACGCGGGTAGTAGATCTTCTGCGCGACCATGCGCAGGACGTCCTTGTCCATCACCGTCGCGGTCTCGGTCGGGACGTAACCACCGTCGAGGTACGCGTTGATGTATTGGTTGTACCAACCGTAGTGCTGCACGGTGACGCCGTTCGAATTCATCGTGTTCTGACCGATGCGATAGACCCCGGCGGCCGGATCGATCTGAGCGAACGCGACGTACGCTCCATCGGGTTGTCCGACCATCAGGTCCTTCTCTTTGTTGAGCGTGCCCTCGCTCTTGACGCTTTGGCAGACGTTGGTGCCCGAGGTGACCGGCACCTCTTGGACGATCGGGACGTAGCTCCAGCTCGCAAGCTGCCCGGCGTTGTAAGTCGCCGACGGCAATGCGGTGAAGATGTTGCCCTGCTGAGTCATGTCGACGTCGTCGGTGCGCTTATCGAAGACGTAACCAGCGAAGCGATAGCATCGCGGAGAGGCGGGGAACGGAACGGCGGGGAAGGCGGGATGCCCGGCGTGGAACGGCATGTTCCAGGCGAAGAAACGGACGACGCCGTTGGGGAGCGTGGTGCGCGAATTGGCCAGCATGTCGGGCACCAGGGCACAGCCGGTATGTTCGGCCATCAAATAAAGCCGCAGCCAGGGCTGGCCCAGGATCGCCGGAACGATCCAGAACTCGAGCGCCACCGTGCTGTGCAGCGCGAGCGACGCGACGACGATCAGCGCATAGAGGGTGAGGTGGATGCGCGCTTCGCGGATCACATCACGCGCCGGCTTTGGCGTGAGATAGGGCTCGTTGATCTTGCCCATCGCATGGGTGACCACGCCCGTGATATGCGCCTTCCAGACCGGCAATCCGCTCGCCGCCCACAGCCACTGGCCGAAAGTCTTCGGCTTTGGCGTGGCCAGCTCCGGATCACGCGCGGGATCCTGGGTATAGCGATGATGGCAGAAGTGGAAATAGCGGAAATAGACCGCGGGCAGCACGATCAGAAAGCCGATGATGTCGGCGACGATGTCATTGGCGCGGCGGCTGCGGAAAACCGTGCGGTGAATGGTTTCGTGCAGCGGCGCGAACAGGAAGATGAGAATCGCCCCTTCCAGCGCGTGGGGGGGAATGGGCGGCAAAAGGTTGGGGGGGAGGGGGCGGGGGGAACCGGCAGCTACGAGGGGGGCAAGGTGCAGGGCCAGATGGAACAGGCCCTCGCGCGTGGTCAGCCGGCGCATTTCGCGCATCTCGGTCCGGCTGATCGGGGCGTGGGCGTAGGTTTCGCTCTCCACAGTCATGCAGTGATTATAAGCCCGCCCCGCAAGCTTTGCGCAGGCGGAACGCTGGCAATGCCCCGATTGGAATATTAACCTTCCCGGGCAGCGGAGATGGTGATGGATCAAGTCAGACAGGCACGGGTCGATCTGGCGGCGGCATACCGCCTGGCCGTCCGTTTCGGCTTTCATGAAGGAATCGACAATCATTTCACCATGATGGTCCCTGGCAGCCGGGACCGCTTCCTGCTGAACGCCTTTGGCCTGCATTGGTCGGAAGTGACCGCCAGCAACCTGCTCGTCGTCGATGGTAAGGGGCAGGTAGTGGAAGGCGAGGGCGAGGCGGAGACAACTGCGGTTTGCATCCACGCGCCCATCCACAATGCCAATCCGCAAGCCGTCTGCATCATGCATACGCATATGCCCTATGCGACGGCGCTCGCGATGCTGGAAGGCGGGCGGCTGGAGCCGGTGAGCCAGACAGCGTTGCGCTTCCATGACGGCGTCGCCTATGACGAGGAGTACAACGGCCTCGCCATGCATCTGGATGAGGGCGAACGCCTGTGCAAGGTGCTGGACGGCCGGCGCGTGTTGCTGATGGCCAATCACGGGATCACGGTCATTGGCCGCACCGTGGCCGAGGCCTTCGAGGACCTCTACTTCTTCGAGCGCGCCTGCCAGATTCAGCTCATCGCCATGCAAAGCGGCCGGCCGCTGCGCAACGTGCCGACCCAGATCGCGCAATCGACATTCCGCGGCCTCGACAATGCGCGCGACGCGATGCTGCATTTCAGCGCGCTCAAGCGGATCCTCGACCGCGAGGAACCCGATTATTCGCAATAACGGGAGAGGCCCATGATCCGCAGGCACGATTGCGCAGCAACGTGAAACGCCTGGCTGCATTCGCGGCGGCTCTGGCGTTGGCGCAGTTCGTGGCCGGCCTTGTGCTTGCCGACGGCGCGCTGACGGCCAGAAGGGTCGGCCAGCTCTATCACGCCTATTACGGCATGGGCGTGCTGGAATATTGCGGCCTCAACAACGACGTCGTGAATGACGGCTATGAGCGCCAGATCCGCTATCTGCTAAAGTCGGCGGATCTCGATTCAGAATCCGTGCGCCGGATCCGTTTTTTGGGATGGCGCGAGGCTGACTACCAGTACGACAACTATGGCCTCAGCGGCTTCAAGACCTGGTGCAGGCGCGATGGGCTGCGTGCCGAAAGCGAGTTCCTCGCCTTTCGCGCCGGCGAGGTCGGCTGGCACAATCAGCGGCGGATCAGCTAACTTGCAAGCGCCTTGTTGAGCGCCTCGAAGGGCAGCAGCACGCAATCCTGCCGGCTTTTCACCCGGTGCACCGGCGCGAAGATCGCAAGACCCGACCAGGGGCCGGCCGGCGCGTCCTTACCATCCTTCAAGATGGCGGTAACGGCCGACGTCGCATCGGCCAGCTCGGTGCGCGTTTTGCCGGGCGCCTCAGCGGCAATGAGTTCGGCCGAGGCCTCGCAAAGCAGGCAGCCTCGCACCTGATGCCCCACGGCCGAAATGCGGTCATCGGCGAGATTGACATCGAGGGTCACGCGGTCGCCGCACAGGGGGTTGTCCAGGGTGATACTGTGCTGCGGTTGCGCCAGCCTTCCGCGGCCGCGCCCGGCCTTGGCGCGCACCACCAGGGCTGCCTGATAGAGCTCGTCTTCGGCCCGGAGGCTCATGCGTAGCGCTGGCGAAGATTGGCGAGAGCTTCCGGCGTATCGATGTCCAACAGGACAGAGTCATCCGGCATCGGCACTTCGGCAACCAGCTCGGCATATTGGCCGATCAGGTGGCGTGCGCCGACGTCGCCTGCGAGCGAGCCCATCTCGGAAAAGAAGATCTTGGCCCACAGCACCGGATTGCCGCGTTTGCCCTCCCAGACCGGCACGCAGATGGCGCGGCCCTCGAGCGGGTTGAAGGCGGCGATCAGCCGATCCAGCACGGCCGGATCCACCCGCGGCATGTCGGCCAGGCAGATCAGCACGCCATCGATATCCACAGGGAGCGCCAGGAGCCCCGCCTTCAGCGAGCTCGCCATGCCGGAGGCGTAGGCCTGGTTATCGACGATGGCGACGGGCCTGTCGCCGACGGCCGCGCGAATTTTTGCCGCATCATGTCCCACAACCGTGACGACCGGCCGGGCGCGGGAGGCAAGTACGCCATCGAGTGTGCGGCTGATCAGGGTCTGACCCGCGACTTCGCTCAACAGCTTGTTGGCGCCCCCCATGCGGCTCGAACGCCCCGCCGCCAGCACGATCGCCGCAATGCGCGGTGCGCCCGATGACGCGGCCGGTTCCAGACGCGGCTGCGGGCGGGTCGGGATCTCCTTCAACAAACCGCCCGCACCCATCGTCATGATGTCGTGCCGCGTCACGGGAACGTCGGCAATCAGGCGGCGCAGCACCCAATCGAAACCATTGACCTTCGGTGAACGCGCGCAGCCGGGCAGGCCCAGAGCTGGACGGTCACGCAGCCGCGCGAAGAGAAGCAGATTGCCGGGATCGACGGGCATGCCGAAATGAATGATCTCGCCGCTGCGCGCGGCGATCGCCGCGGGAATGACATCGCGCCGGTCGGTGATGGCGGAAGCGCCCGCAATCAGCAGAAGCTCGACATCGGCGAGGGCATCGATTGCCTCGGCAAGATCGGATGTACGATGGGCACAGCGCCGCTCCACGGCCGGCGGACAACCGAGTTCCGCCAGGCGCTGATTGGTGATCTGGAGCGTCTTGTCAAGGATGCTCTCTTTAAGCCCCGGCAGGCGCGTCTGGATCAGGCCGACGCGTCGCGGCCGGAGCGGGGCAAGGCGCAGAATCGAGCCGCCCTCGCCGATCAGCGCGAGGCATCGATCAAGCATCGCCTTCGGTACCGAGAAGGGGATGACCTTGATCGTCGCCGCCATCTCGCCTGCACTCACCAGATCGAAGGGCGGCAGGGTTGCGACCGTCACTGACTCATCGATCAGGTTCAACGCATCGAGCCGCGCCTGATCGACCACAAGAAGGCCTGGTGCTTCGGCCAGCAGATTGGCGCGACCGGTGAAGGGTGCCGCCGCCGACAAATGGGGACCGGCGATGGCGCGGGCGAGCGATGCCGCTGCCTCATCCTCCGGCACGTCGCCGTCTTCAAGGCGCACTGCCGTCACGCTTGCCACGCCGGCGGCACGAAGGGCGGCGATATCCGTGGCACTCAGGCGCCGGCCCTTGCGAAAGGCGGCCTTGCCGGCGCGCACACTGTGGGCCAGCAGCGCACCTTCGGCCGATGCCAGATCGAGTTCGCCGAAAATCATGCGCCGCGCCTGACCGCCGTGATCTGGGCCAGGACCGAGACCGCGATCTCGGCGGGCGAAAGAGCGCCGATGGAAAGGCCGACAGGTCCATGAATCCGCGCGGTTTCATCCGCGCTGAAGCCGGCAGAAGCGAGCCGCTCGAGCCGCGCTGTGTGGGTCTTCCGGCTGCCCAGCGCGCCGATATAGAAGGCGCGCGAGCGCAGAGCCGCCTGCAGCGCCGGATCGTCGAGCTTGGGATCGTGGGTCAACGTCACGACGGCGGTGCGCCGGTCGGGCTTGAGTTCCGCCATGGCTTCGTCGGGCCAGTCGCCGCGCATATCGATGCCGGGAAAACGCTCATCCGTGGCAAAGGCGCGCCGCGGATCGATCACGCTGACGCCATAGCCCGCCATGGCCGCCATGGGGGCCAAAGCTTGCGAGATATGAACCGCTCCCACGAGCAGCAGGCGCGGCGGCGGGTTATGGACCTGAGCGAACAGCTTGCCGTCAGCGGAATCGAGCGTGCTGCTTTCATCGGCGCTCAGCGCCTTCCGTGTTTCGGCGAGCTGCGCCTCCGTCAGGCTGATTTCGCCGGAAGGGGCGCCCTCCTCATGCACGATCGACTGCTTGCCATCGCGAAGGTCAGTGACCAGCGCCGCGGGAATTTTCGCGGCGCGGTCGGCCAGCACCCGTTCGAGGATCGCGGCTTTCATTCCAGCGCTTCCAGCCAAATCTGCAGCTTGCCACCGCAGGCAAGCCCTACTTCCCAAGCCTGTTCGTTGGTGACGCCGAAATCGAGCAGGCGCGGCTTGCCGCCGCCGATCACGTCCTGGGCCTCGCGCACCACCGCGCCCTCAATACAACCGCCGGAGACCGAGCCGGCCATGCGGCCCTTGTCATCGACGACGAGCTGGCTTCCCACGGGCCGGGGCGAGGAGCCCCATGTAGCCACCACCGTTGCAACCGCGACGCCACGGCCGGCTTGTCGCCACGCCGCAGCCTGCTCCAACAGGTCTTCGCTCAGTGACTGTGCTGTTCCAGCCATCGGCTAACTCCTTCTTTGCGTCACGGGCCATGCGGCCCCGGCCATGTGCCGCCGGCCGGGGCGGGCGAGCGCTTCGGTCAATTCGCCAAGGCTCGCCAGATTGTGGATGGGCCGGAAATCGTCGATATGCGGCATGATCGCCTGCGCGCCCAGAGATTTGGGTTCGTAGGCATCATAGCGCAAGAGCGGGTTCAGCCAGATCAACCGGCGGCAGGATTTGTGCAACCGTTCGATCTCGCGGTCCAGGCCTTCCCCGGAATCGCGGTCCAGGCCGTCGCTGATGAACAGCACGAGCGCCCCCTGGCCGAGCACCCGGCGCGACCATTTGGCGTTGAACGCGGCAAGGCAATGGCCGATGCGTGTGCCCCCTGACCAATCCTGGACTGTATCGGCAACCCTATCGATCGCCACATCGACGTCGCGATGGCGCAGAAGCCGGGTGATATTGGTCAGCCGCGTGCCGAACAGGAAAGAAAACACGCGGTCGCGGTCGTTGGTCACCGCATGCATGAAATGCAGGACAATGCGTGAATAGCGGCTCATCGAGCCGGAAATGTCGCAGATGATCACCAGAGGCGGGTGACGCCGCCGCGGATTGCGCCGGCGCAAGGCCGGAACGCCACCCGATCGCAGCGAAGCGCGCAGGGTGGCGCGCATATCGATGCGCCGGCCATGAGGATCGGGCAGACGACCACCCAGAAGAGCGCTTCCGGCTCGC
>CAZQLF010000165.1:0-6646 GCA_964594035.1 uncultured Rhodospirillaceae bacterium
GCAGGAGAATGCCCGCATCAGCAATACCGAGATCGGCAAGCGCATCGGCTTGTCGCAGCCGGCGGTTACCGCACGCATTCAGCGGCTCGAGGAGCGCGGCATCATCGCCGGGTATGCCGCGCGGATCGCCGCCAAGCGGGTCGGCGCCGAGATTTCCGCGTTCATCCGCGTCAACGCGCCCCATTCAGCGATCGGCCCTTGCCTTGCCGCCTTCGCCGAGACAACGTTCCTCTGCCGCTGCGGCCACTCGCAAAACAAGCCATTCTGCGACGGCACGCACAAGCGCATCGGCTTCGTGGGCTGATGCCGTAACGCCTGACGTTCGCTGTCACCCAGACGCGCGCGAGCGCAATGCCTTACACTTCGCGTCTTTGCCCGCGATGCCAACGACCTGTTGGCCATGCTCTGGGCCTGGCAGCAGGGCGATATCAGCGCCAATGAGCTCTACAAGGGCGATCTGAAAAAGGCCCTGGGCGCGATCCGGGCGAGGGCGCTGGTCATGCCCGGCGAAACCGATCTCTATTTCACGGTCGAGGATAATCGCCGCGAGGTGGCCCAGATGCCGAATGCCGAACTGCGCCCCATTCCCTCGATCTGGGGTCACCGGGCTGGCAATCCGCGCACCAATCCCGAGGATCTCGCCTTCCTGCAAAAGGCCGTGCGCGAATTGCTGGCCACGTAGCGGCGCATTTGATTTGGATCAATGCCGCGAAGAGCAACAAGCCGGAGGCTGATGTCGGTCGACGAGGGGACCGAATCGGTTATCCGGAGGTTTTCTCATGCACTCCAGTTCTTCGCTCCAGGCGATTGCGGCGTTGGCCGTGCTTGGCCTGATGCTCGCCCCGCTTCCCGCAAAGGCAGTCGATGGCGCTGCCGGCGGCAAGCTCTATGTCGACAACTGTCTTCGCTGCCACGGCAACAAGGGCCAGGGTGGCGTCGGCAAGAAGCTCGTCGGCGATGCAGCCTATTGGGACTTCCCGATCTTCAAGCGCACCGTCATCGAAGGCATCGATGACGAAGGCAAGAAGATGAAGGTCATGCCGGTCTTCGGCAAAGTCGGTTTGACCAAGCCAGCGGGTCAGGTACCGACCGATGACGAGCTGCACGACATCCAGGCCTATCTCCAGACCTTCGGACCGGCGGAATAGGCAAGGCTGCGAGACAAACCAGCAGCCCTGAGGCATGATCCGCGGCGCGGGCCCAATTTCGGGCCCGGGCTGGTCGGGGACGTTCGCTCATGTCTGGTGGTCTTTCGGGCGTACTCGTTCCCGCCGTGACGCCGTTCACTGCCTCATTGGAACCGGACGAACGACGGTTCCAGGCGTATTGCCGATGGCTGCTCGATCGCGGTGCGCATGGGCTGGCGGTGTTCGGTACGACCAGCGAGGCGAATTCTCTGTCGGTTGCGGAGCGCATGGGGCTGCTGGAAAGCCTCATTGCCGCTGGGATTGCTCCGGAAAAACTGTTACCAGGCACCGGCCTGTCGGCGTTGCCGGAGACAGTGGCGCTGACGCGTCATGCGGTCGGGCTGGGCTGCGCGGGCGTGCTGATGCTGCCGCCCTTCTATTACAAGAACATCTCCGATGACGGGCTGGTCGCCGCTTACAGCGAGACCATCGAGCGCGTGGGCGATGCGCGCCTCAGACTTTACCTCTATCACATCCCGCAGATGTCGGGCGTGCCGATCACCCTGACGGCGATGGAGCGGCTGGTGAAGAAATTTCCCCAGACGATTGTCGGCATCAAGGACAGCTCCGGCAATTGGGACAATACGAAGGCCGTGCTGACCAACTTTCCGCAGCTCGCCACATTTCCGGCAACAGAAGCCCGGCTGCTGGAGGGCGTAGGGCTGGGGGCCGCGGGCTGCATCAGCGCCAGCGCCAACATGAACATCGCCATGATCGCGGACCTGATCGCGGCCATCCGCGCCGGCGACAAGAACGCGGCAACAAAACAGCAGACGGTTGCAGCGATCCGCCAGGTGATGGAAAAGGTGCCGGTGATCGCGGCGACGAAGGCACTTTACGCCAAGGGGTCTGGCGCGGCCGACTGGGCTACCGTCCGTCCGCCTTTGGCCAGATTCGGCGATGCGGCGCTCGCCACCATGATGGCGGATCTCGAGAAAGCAGGTTTTCATTCCTCGGCAGCGCTGAAGGGCCTGCCGGGCTGAACAGGAGGACGAAGATGGACGAGCCGACAGCAAAGGCGAATGTGGTGAAGCAGCCGGTAAAGGGATCGGTTTATCTCGATCTCGACCATGTCGACTGGCAGCCCGACGGCGACAAATTCTGGAGCAAGCCGCTCTACGAGGATCCCGTGCGCGGCGAGCGCACCTGCCTAATGAAAATCGACCCTGGTGCGCGGTTTCCCATGCATGACCATGAGGAGACGGAGCAGATTTATGTGCTGTCCGGCTCTTTCTACGATCAGGATCGCACGCTTCGGGCCGGCGATTATTGTTGCCGCGCTGCCGGGACGATGCACAGTGCGGGCAGCGACGAAGGCGCGATCTTGCTGCTGATCTATAGCCGCGTCTGATCATGGCAGCACTTGCGCGGCCGCTCGGCATCCTCTCCGCCATGCCGGAGGAGATGACCGCCATGGGCGCTGCCCTTGATCCAGGCGAAGACGTAACAATCGCCGGATTCCGCTTCCGGCACGGACACATCGACGGACATGCGGTGATCCTCGCGGAAGCCGGCGTGGGCAAGGTCGCTTCCGGCCTGGTCAGCAGCCTGCTGCTCGATCATTTCAACTGCGCGGCTTTGATCTTCTCAGGTGTGGCCGGCCGGCTGGATGAGGAACTTGCCATCGGCGACATCGTCATCGCCGACGAGCTGATCCAGCACGATTACGGCGCCATGGCGGCCAATGGTTTCAAGCCGTTTCGCCCGGGCGTGCCGCCGCTGGGCGAAGCACA
This sequence comes from uncultured Rhodospirillaceae bacterium, assembly GCA_964594035.1. Taxonomy (GTDB): domain Bacteria; phylum Pseudomonadota; class Alphaproteobacteria; order Dongiales; family Dongiaceae; genus DASXQK01. Next base: position 2,921 of record CAZQLF010000165.1, read on the forward strand.
GGGCGACCCCGGCTTTCGCCTCGATGCGAAGCTGCGCCAGGCCATCGCCAAGGCAATCGCCGACCTGCGTCTGCCGGCCTTCACGGCGGCGGGCAAGGAAGCGAGGGAGGTTCGCGTCAAGCTCGGTCGCGTGCTGACCGGTGACCAGTTCATCAACAACGCCCAGACCCGCGAGCGGCTGGTGCGGCAGTTCCAGGGGTCAGCAGTGGAGATGGAAGGGGCGGCACTCGCCCAGGTCTGCGAGCGCTTCGGTGTTCCCTGCGTGATCGTGCGCTGCCTCAGCGACCGGGCCGGCGAGGACAGCCATATCGATTTCGCTGCCTTCCTGCCGGAGGCAGCGCATCTAGCGGCCATTGTCGTGCGCCGGCTGATCCCGCTCGTGGCTGCTGTGTGAGCGGCGCGACAAGGCCGGTTCGCTCCGATCGCGTTCCAGATCCCGTTTCACATAGTCGATATCCTGGCGCAACCGATAGAGGCCGCCGGCAAAGCCCACGGGTAAGTGGAGCTCGGCCGCTTCGCGCTGCAATCTCTCCACCTTTTCCAGCAGCACCTGCCGCTGGCCTGGTTCCCGGGCGAGGGTTGCCTTCGCCTCGATCAGCCGCAGCGCACGATAGCGCCGCAGGATTTTGCGTTCGATCTGCCAGCGATAGGCGGGTGGGGCAATGCGCAGCAATGGAATGGTGATGGTGAGCAGCGGCAGGATCAGGATCCATGTCCGCTCGACGAACACTGCGACCCAGAACGGCAGATAGCGGCGCAGGAAACTCGGCCCGTTGGTGAGCACCCGCTCGGCTTCCTTGCTCAGCGGAAAATCGAGATGCAGGCCGGAGGGGAATTCGCCCGGCCGTTCGAAATCCTGGCCCTGGCTGTGGAAGTCTGCCGCCGCCGCCAGGAACAGGTCGACGAGGGCGGGATGCAGGCTCGCGCGGGCCACCAATGCTGCCGCGGGTGCGACGAGATGGTAATCGCGGGGCGGCACGTCCTTGTCCAGATTGATCAGCCCGCGGGGCAGGGTGATCACGGAGAGGAAGCGGAACTGGCGCGAATAGGCTTGCGCCTGGGCAAAATCCACCAGGTTGATTCCGGGTGTTAGCATTAAATCGTCGATCACCGGATCGCGTGCAGCACCGACGCTGAAAAGGGCGTCGATGCGGCCCGCCTTGAGGGCCGCCGCGGCGTCCTTGCCGCCCAGGGGGACCAGCGAAGCGTTGCCGCCATCGATGCCGTTGGCCGCCAGCAGCTGCAGCGCCACGGCGCGCGTGCCGCTGCCCTCGATCCCAAGCGCGATGCGCTTGCCGCGCAGCCCCGACAGCCTGTCCGGCGCCGTGCCGCGTACGAACAGCCAGATGGGTTCGTAGTAGAGGCTGGCGATGGAGCGCAGATCGGGGGCTTTGGCAGTATCGCCGGTACCGCCCTGGACGAAGGCGACATCGACACCGCTCTCGGGCGCCTGCAGCAATGCCAGATTCTGCACGGAGCCGGCAGTGGTGACGATCTCGACCTCGATGCCGTTTTGCGCCAGCGCTGCCTGATAGCGCCTGGCGAATTCGGCATAGGCGCCGCCGGGCTGACCTGCGGCGAGGCGCAGGTGGCGAGGGGGCGCCGGTGCGATGAATTGCCAGGTGACAACGAAGCCGGCCACGATCAGCAGCAGGATCGGCCCATAGACCTTCAGGAAATCTTTCATCGATGCGCTCCCTTCGGGGAGCGTAGGTCAGCCAATCGCCTGCGACAAGCTAAGGGCTAGTGACGGCGATGCACCGGCATGGGCCGGCCGATGACGAGCACGACGGCGACAGCGACGCCGAACAGGATGGTCGTCAGGTCGACATGTTCGCCGAGGAACAGGGCCGAAGCGCCGAGCGTCAGGAACAGTTGGGCGAGTTGCACCTGGCTGACCCGTGCCACGCCGCCGATGGCGAGGCCCTTGTACCAAAAGAAAAAGCCGATGAACTGGCTGAACAGCGCGACATAGGCGAAGCCTGCCCAGGCAAGCGGCGTGGCCTGGAGCCCGCGATTGTGGACAAGCCAGGCGACCGGCAGGACCAGCAGCGGGGCCGCGATCACCAGCGCCCAGCAGATCACCTGCCAGCCGCCCAGGCGCTGGGCGAGCCTGCCGCCTTCGGCATAACCGAACGCCGCGGCCGCGACAGCCAGCAGCAGAAGTCCATCGGCTGGCTGCGGCTGGCCGGCGCCCCGCACGAAAGCGTAGCCGACAACGATCGCGCTGCCGACCAGTCCCACGAGCCAGAAGCCAAGCGAGGGCCGATCGCCGGCACGTAACGCGCCGGCCAGCGCGGTCGCCAGCGGCAGGACGCCCAGCACTATGGCGCCGTGGGAGGCCGGCAGGCTTTGCATGGCCAGTGCCGAGAGCACAGGAAAGCCTGCGATCACGCCGGCGATGACGATGAGGAATGATGGTACCAGCTTCCAGCCCGGCCAGGACGAGCGGCTGATCAGCAACAGCAGACCCGCCAGCGGCGAGACCGCGAGCGAGCGGCCGAGACCGACCAGAAACGGATCGAGCCCGGTCACGGCAAGGCGGGTCGCCGGCAGGCTGAGACTGAAGATGGCGATGCCGAGAAAGCCGAAGAGCAGCCCACGAGTTTCGGCAGCAGGCGAAGCGGGCGAGGGTGCGCTCACGGCGGACATCACACCAACATCCCATGACCGGAAGCCACCAGGCTTATGCAATTGCAAATGTGCGGTTATGCGCGCCGTTCGATGCGTGGCAATTCGCGGCCCTGGACGATGTCAGGCGACAATTTGTCTGCCGCCGGCCATTCGCCCTGTCCGATCAATCCCCGGGGCCGGGCAGAGGCTGAAAGTGCCATACCGGCATGCCGGGCTTGCCCAGGCCAATGCCGTGAACGCCGCTCCAATCCTCGATCTCCATGATCCGGTCGACTGATTCGCCGCCGCTCGACAGGGGAAAAGCGCCGTGATCGACATAACGCGCGTTGTCCGGCCCGAACTCGCCGCGATAACGGCCGTAATGCGGACCCTTCCGCTCGATCACGCGCCGATAGTGCGACAGCCAGACATCCAGGCCTGTGGTGACCGGCATCTCGTCGAAGCGCTTTCCGGTGAAGGCGTAACCCACGGCCTCGACGATGCTCGTGCCGACGAGGCGAAAGCGGAGGTTGAAGGGATCGTTCAGCACGTCGGAGATGGCGATGAAGGGAAGCAAGCGCTTGAGATCGCCGGGCTCGATATCCCGCGGCTTCGGAGCCATGCGGCCGGCGGATTTTTTCTGCCAATAGGCGAAGAGCTCGCGCACCATGGCCGATGCGATCTCGCTTGGCGGAGCAAAAGGATTAGCAATGCTCAGCATTCGCCGCTTCCCCGTCCGGCGTATCGACGCAGGTCTCCTCGCTGGCGGGAGTATAGCGGATTGGCGTCGTAACGCGGCAGAGGCACAGCAGTTAGGGCGCCTGGTGGGTCTTGTACCAGGTCTGGACCAGGTCCGCGGCGTCCCGAAGCTCGTCGGCAGACATCTGTGAGCCCAGATAATCGCGGTTAATGGCTACGCGGTCGTGATCGTTGCCCGGCGGCAGCCGGTCCATCGCCAACGTCAGCCACATGTAGGCGATGGTCGGATCGGGCCGCACCTGCTGCCCCTTGATGTACATGATGGCGAGGCCGATCTGGGCGTCGGCCGAGTCCTGCAGAGCCGCGGCGTGATACCAGCGAAACGCCTTCTCGAAATTTGCCGCGATCCCGCGG
>CAZQLF010000166.1:0-6641 GCA_964594035.1 uncultured Rhodospirillaceae bacterium
AGGTCGGCCTGCCACAGGATTCTGAGGCAGCTTCGCAGCAAGAGGAATCCGCCAGAGCCGCAAAGCTAACTTGTTTCCGCATAGGCTAGCCTCGCACCGGACCTTTGCGAAGGCGCAGGGATTGGCCGCCCTGGGTGGTCAGCGAAAGTTCGCCCGGTCAGCTCTTTCTCGGCGGATGTCTGCGGGCGTCCTCGTTTATGGATTGCCTGCCCGCCGTCTCGGTGACCGGCGCCGCATGCATGATCGCAGCCCTCATCAAAATGTAGAGCAGCGTGGCATTCAGCAGGTGCCACAAAAAATGCGTGCCGATCGGCAGTACCGGACAGACCGCGGTGTCGAGGGTCCGCGCGGTGAATGAGAACAGGAACACGACCGTGGCGACAAGCATTGCACCGCCTGTGGGTGACTGACGCCAGTATAGTACTGCAACGATCGCGATCATCAGCAGCAGCGTCGGTAGATAGAGCGCGCCACCCCACAGCACCGTGCCGGGAACCGCGGCCTCCAGATAAAAGGTCGCCGCTAAGTACACCGCTAGGCCCACCAGCTTGGGCCAGAGTAACCAGCCGAAGAACACTGTCAGGACCAGCCAGAGGTAAAGGAGCATGAACAACATGATGGGCAGTACGTCCCCCCATTCAGCCCAGCGGGTCGCGACCGTATGGAAGAGAAAGCTGCCGAGGCCGACGATCACCATAGTCGCGATAAGGGCGCGAATGAGCCAGCTCGCCTTTATGGCCGGGGACTTCGAATAGAGGCGCCACGCAACCCATGCGCTGAGCAGAAAGGCCATGTTCGTGAGCGCATTGAGCGGTTCGGCGTCAAACGCTGAGCTGGTTCGCTCGCAATAGTGATCAACTGCCGCGCACAAATCCGGGTAATGGGCGCCAATCAGCGATGGGCACGCGATCGACATTTGTTGATCCCCCTCGGCTTTGCGCTGGGCAGGCAGGGATCGATCTTAGGGTGCAGCATTGCGAGGCGCTATCGTTCCCGATTTTGCCGCACTTGGCACATCCGCCCAATCCAGCCCGCCGCTAGCGAGGCCGCGTAGGTCATCTTCGGGTGGACCTGACCCGTCCACCGGCGACCTCTCGGACGGCCGCCGTCAGCGCATTTGGCTCGCGGAACCCGTAGGCTGTTCGGCCGAAAATGCCCGAGAGGTGCCATATGGTTCCGGGCGATGTGGTTAGTTCTCGTGCCAAAGGGACGGAGGAGTTGTCGTCGATTAGCGGCAACGCGGCGCGGTGCGCGGCTCGAATCCAACGCGGACACAAAACTGGATCGCAAATCCACTGCAATGCCGACAAACAGGATCCCGAACCCCAGCGAGATCAGGTTCAGCGTGCTAACCGCGATCGACGCGAACAGCAGCGTGAGCACCAATCCCAGCCCGAGGATCAGCATGATGGGGACTATGAGGCGCCACGGACGCACCGCGAGAAACAGCCAGAGAGTGATCAACAGCATGCTGCCGATCATTCCTTCGACAGCGCCTTGCGCAACGGTGGCAAATTCCCCGTTGGCCAGGGCCAGGTTGCCGGTGATGCGGGACGCGGGCGTCACCCGATTTGACGAATTCCAGTGTGCTGGCGGCGTGGCTTATAGCGCGCACCGCCTCACCCACCTGGCTCGATCTGAGTCAGATCGATCCGCGGCTGCGCCAGCACAAACTTGTACCGGCTGGCGTCCTCCATGATGTCGCCTGCGAGCATCCGCTGCCATGACAACGGCTGGGCGCGCCCGTCGAATACCTCGGCGATCGCGTTGTGGAACGCCATCAGCGCCGTGCGGTAGGGCGCGAAGTCAGTGTGCTGCTCGGCGCCGCGCGCCAACAGCGACAGCGCGGAGAACAAACCGGCGGCGCTCGGTTCCCGTGTCAGGTCCCCGAGAAACGGCTGGGCATTCAATGATGCGGTCGGGCACCGCAGCGAGCTTGTCGGCATCGAGAAACAGCAGGGCCTGCTGGCGGAAAAGCGTCGACCCATCCGGGGTCTAGCGCTTGACGCTGTCATCCGCCTTGACCCTGCTACTCTGGCGAACTCAGATTTAGCATGCTCCGTCGCGGACGCATTACCGGCTGCTCGTGTGCGGCGTCACGGTCGACGGGCTGCGCCAAGCATCGAGTAGCGTAAATCCGACAGCAATCAATGTTGGCCCGATGAATAGACCGAGAAATCCGAATGCGACGAAGCCGCCGAATACACCCAGGATGGTTAGGCTCAACGGTATCGCGACGCCAAATCCGATCAGAAAGGGCTTGATGAAATTGTCGATTACGGTGACGACGAGGCCCCAGAAAATTATGAAAATGCCCCAGCCCTGCTGGTCTTGGCCGAACAGCCAAACTGCCGCGCCAACCCAGACCGCAATGATAAGCGGCGCGCCGATCTGGCTGAGGGCAAGGAGCAGGGTAACAAAGCCCAGCAGCACGGCACCCGGAACTCCCGCCAGCAGCAGACCGACCGCCATAATGACCGCCTGGATGGCGGCCGTCCCCACCACTCCATAGGCCACACTGCGCACCGCGCCTGCAGCGACGTCCAACGCGGCATCGGCGGTTTCCCCGCCCAACCGGCGGAGGATGTCGCGCAGTATCGCCGCCAGGGCATCGCCGCCGACCCAGAAGAACGTCGCCACGACCAAGGACAGGATGATCTGCAGAACACTCTGGGCGAGCGATCCAGCCGCCGTGACAAAGGCTTGCCGAATATCGCCGGAGTAGGGTTCGAGCATGGCTCGAATGCCGCCCTCGGCGTGTATCGCCTGGACCCACAGCTTGGCGAGGCGCTCGCCAACGATCGGTAAGTCGGCAAGCCGATTAGGGACCTGCGGAGCGGTGGCGACGTAATCTTGCAGTTTGGTTGCTCCTAGCGTCAGATGGTCCGCAAGGCCGGGGGCCACCGCCATCAGCGGCAGGATAACGACGGCGAGGGCAAGAAGCAGCAGCAGCGTCGCTGTCATTCCCCGCTTTAGTCCGCGTTGGAGCAGCAGATCGCGCAGCGGCCACGCGGCGACCGCCAGGATCGCGCCGAACAGGATCGCCGTGAAAAAAGGGCGCAGCACAGCCAGAATGCCAACGAGCAGCCCTCCGAACAATACGAGCAGGACCGCGTGCTCAAGGAGTTGCGTGGTGCCGAGCGCGACGGTGCCACGCGCTTCAAAAGTCGGTGACGGGTGTTCATCTGCCATCGATCACCTCCTGATGCAGCCGTAGACGCGATTGGGCGCCGTACAAATTGACACTTTTCGCCTGAGCGGCTTGGTGGGACGTCGCCGCCGTGTCGTTGGCGAGGTCTACCGCGGTTTGGTGCGAAGCGGGGTCGTGAGCTTCGTTCATTTCGTGCTTGCCCCGATAGCCGCCGAGCGACCCGCTACGGCCGCAGGCCATCGCACCGCCGGCGGCGGCAAAAGCAGTGCTGTCGCTCCGATCGTGTAGAGTGAGATCAAGAAGATATCCGTGATCCGGTCGAGGACGGGGACGTCATACTGAAGATGCGACGCAGCGAGGCCAAAAAGCATCAGGAAGGTAACGAGGCCGGTGAGGGCCACCGCGCCTCCCGGGCGCCGCCCCGCGGTCATCATCCACCTTGCGAATTCCAGGGAGCCGAGCAGCGTCATCAGCGTCAGTGCGGGTAGTGCCGGCCCGACCTCAAACACCGCCGCGGTGGCAGCGGCTGCAACACTTCCGAGGAGATTGCCCAGAAGTAATATCACGAGTTGGCTGCGTCCGGCCGCCGGATCCTGTGCCGACAGAAAAGTGACGAGCCCAAGCAGTGCCGGAAAGGCTAGCGCCGTAGGCTGGACGAGGTAGAAGAGTTGCGCCGGCAGCACGATGGCTACCTTGGCGAGGGTGCGGGTTGCTCTACCCTGTTCCATCACGAGCACGCCCGTGGCGGGTGCGCCGGCGGCGGCCTCTTGCTGCGGTACCGGGAAAAGCGCGTACAGAGCCCAGACAACGAGCGTCGCGCGCACCGCCGCGGTGATGAGGGTCTCGATGACGCCGGCCCCCAGAACGTGCGCTTGCACCGTGAGGACCGGGACGACCGCAGTGGCATTCAGCAACATGGTGGCAGGCAGCGACGGCCGACCCGCCGCGCGCTCGCGGAGTGTAAAGCCAAGGAAAAACAGTAGCCCTAACGCAACTGTCAGGATTAGCAGCCAGTCGCCAAAAACCGCGGCGACAGTAAAAGCAACGCCGCTGGTAACGGCGATTACGGCGACGAGCACCATTGCTTGGCGCGGCCGTGGCGGGCCGGGCGTGCCGACGAGAATCTGCGCGGCCAGCACCGCGGTGAATCCAGGCAACGGCTCGCCGGCCATCGTCCCCCAAACAAGCGCCAGCGTTGCGGCGCCTGCAAGCCGCAGGGCTGCACGGCGTTGTGTCCCGTCAGGAGACATAGGTCAGTAGCGCGATCAGCCGGATCCACAGCTTGGCAAGCGCATTTGCGAGCGGATGCTCGCCAGTGTAGAGGATCACGCTGGCGCGCGCGTTGTAGCGCATCACACCGCCCGGTGGCCCGCCGACGGTTTCGAACGTCAGCCGAACCGGGAAGCGCTGCGCCGATGCGAGCCATCCGCTGCTACCTTGTCGTGTCTTCGGCAGGCCGGTCGCAGTATCGATTTCGCCTTCGTCTACACCCCAACCGAGGCTCTCTACCCGTGCTGGCAGGACGCGGCCAGGCAGCACGTCGAGCACCACCTCGGCCGGGGCCCCGGGCGCGATGTACTCTAAACTGTTCTCACGTAGGAACGCCTGCAGCCACACCAGCCGCGCGTCAAGGAAGGTCAATGCCGGTCGCCCGGCGGCCGCGAATTGCCCGATATTGAGCTGTAGGTTGCTCACCACGCCGTCTCCGGGCGCGATCAATGTGGTATGGGCCAGATCGAGACGTGCCTGTTCGAGCGCGGCCATCGCCTCGCGGATTTGCGGATTGTCGGCGCCCTTCGGACCGAGTTCCTGGCGCGCCTGCTCCAGCGAAGCCTGCGCCCGCTCCACCTGCGCGTCGGCTTCTTTCAACTGGGCCTGCGCCTGGTCGCCTCGCGCTACGGGATAAACCCCCAGGCGAACCAGCTCGAAGACGCGCGCCGCCTGCTCGCGGATATTGCCCTGTTGTGCGAGCTCCTCCACCAGTTGCGCTTGGGCCGCATCCACTGCCGCGGTGGAAGCGCCGACAGCCTGGCCGGCCGCGGTCAGCTTGGCCTCGGCGCGCTCCACGGCGATATGGAACGGCGTCGGATCAATCCGGTATAGCACATCGCCGGCGCGGACGATCTGGTTGTCGCGCACCCCGACCTCGATGACTTTGCCGGAGACCTCCGGCACCATGCGCACCACAAAGGCGCGCACGCTTGCGTCGCTGGTGTAGGGTGTCAACCGGTCGGCGATCAGCGTCCAGCCAAACAGCAGGACGCATAGGGCGAGAATGGCCAGTGTCCAGCGCCGCAGCGGATCGGCGGGCTTGGCCGGTGGAGGCGCCGCCGCGACCTGATCGGGGAGAGCAGCCTGCGGCTCCGTCATGCCGAGCGCTGCCGGCCCTGTTCGAGGTGTTGGGCGACGAGACGCGCGAGCAATATAGCTGGAAACAGTTGGCCGACAATCGATTCCAGATTCGCCAGACTACGGGCAAAGGGGTTTATCGGTAGAATGTCGCCATAGCCGGTGGATGTCAGCGTCACGAAACTGAAATAGACTATTGATGCAAATCCCTTCTCTCCCTCAACCTTATCAGGAACTCCAGCAACTCCGGCGAATGCCGCCGGCGCAAAATCCAATATAAATCGGTAGAATGTACCAAAAAACAACGCTAAATTCAAATAGAGAACGATCGCGCCGAGGATTCTATGAGTATTTATCGGTCCAGGAGCGAATACGGCTCCTGCCACGACTAAACTAAGCACGATCACGGCGACGATCGTAGCCGCATGGGCTACCAGATTGGACGCCATCGACGGGAACATTAGGCCGAAGAGATCGTCAGCCAGGCCAATAACCGTTACGATAATCGCGACAACGGTAATCACACGGTTATTCGACACTATCAATATCAGAAGTACGTAGACGATCAATAGTAAATCCGCGATCGCGACCCAGGCAGAATAGCCGAGCGCACCAAACGGAGCCGCAATAAATAACGCGAAGCCCTGAACAACCAGCATAGCGGCTAGCGCAGCGTCCTGTCGCGCTGGCCTCAGCATTTTTGCATCCAAGGTAAAACTCGTGGCGATGCTGTGAGACGACTGCGCACGACTGGGACCATCAATGCGGATACAACGTGCACCTAGCTATCAAAGGATAATCGCAAAGCGCGCATTGATCCAGGTAATCTCGCTGGTGCGCAGCAGCTTATCAATCGGCAAATTGCATATCTGGCTTGCGCCTCTCGGTGGCGATGGGTCCCTTGATGACCCCAAAACGGATTGGCTAAGGGGAGGCCCGCGGCTATCATCGAACATCGCCTCGGCATGAGATGCGCGATGCGACGCTGAGCGGCCGTCCATGAACATCTCTGAGGGTGATGAGAAGCGCAGACCTGGGTCGACCATGCAGCGCCGCGCTGCTGGAAGTCGGATGTTGAGTCAGGAAAACTTGCTTAGATGATGTTCCAGCGATCGCGCGCGACTCCCGATAACCGTCAAGA
>CAZQLF010000167.1:0-6632 GCA_964594035.1 uncultured Rhodospirillaceae bacterium
CAGAATCAGTGGGCGCGGGACATTTCCTCCAGCACGAAGGCGCGAAAGGCAGCGTTCTTCGGCCGCGCCAGGCTGTGCTGCTCATAGACCAGGTAGTAGCCGTAGCCCTCGGCGAAAGTGAGATCGAAGGGCGAGACAAGGCGGCCGGCCTTGATATCGGCCTCGGCCAGGCTGCGTGCCAGCAGCGCTAGGCCCTGGCCATCGAGGGCGGCCTGGATCATCGCATTCTCGTCATCGAAGACGATGCCACGATGGGCCAGCGCGCGATCGAGACCGGCGACCAGCAGCCATTCCATCCAGTCTTCGCGCGTCTCCTCATGCAGCAGCGTGGCGCGCGCCACATCGGCCGGCTGTTTCAGGCGAAGCCGCCTGGCATAGGCCGGGGAAGCAACCAGCGAAATGGCCGAAGGCCCGATGAGCTCTGCGGTCACGCCCGGCCACTGGCCCTTGCCCCAGCGGATGGCGAAATCGAGTCCCTCGCGCGCGAGATCCAGCACCGTCGTGCTGTGGCGCACCGAGAGGTCGATATCCGGGTTGGCGGCGGCGAATCGCCCGAGGCGCGGCGCCAGCCAGCGTGCGCCGAAGGAGGGTGTCGTCGTGATCGACAGCAGGCGCTCGCCGCGGCCGATATCGGCGACGGCGCGTCCCAGGGTCTCGAACGCATCGCTCACTGCCGGCAGCAGCCGCTGACCCGCCGGCGTCAGCTTCAGGCGGCGCGTGCTGCGCTGAAAGAGCGAGATGCCAAGCTGTTCCTCCAGCGCGCGCAGCTGATGGCTGACGGCCGCCTGGGTGACATGCAACTCCGCCGCGGCCTTGGTGAAACTGCCATGGCGCGCGGCCGCCTCGAACATTCGCAACGCCGTCAGCGAGGGCAGGCGCAGGCTCATGATTGATAAGTATATCTAATGCATCGCACGAGAAAACCTCGTTTGTCCGGATCGGGAGGCAGGGCCATATTTTGCCCAGGAACACGGAGATACCCGCTGTCCCACAGAGAGAAAAGGAGATTAGCCATGCTTATAAACTATTTTACCGGCCCCGGCCTGGTGCGCCTCTACTGGCTGGAGCTCCTGACCGAAACCGTCAATGCGGGGAAGAAGCACCACCAGCACGAAGAGCGTCGCCCCGGCCGCAGCCGGACGCTGCTGGCCTGGATCCTGCGCGGAGTGGGCAACCGGCTCTCGTCTCTTGGCGAGAAATTGGCGCCACCGACGATGCCGGCCCACGCACCAAAGTAACGCGTTGCTGAGCAATGGATGCCCGGCTCGGGGCCGGGCATGACGATGGTGCAATGGCGTGACCCGAGCCACACTCTTCTGCGTCATGCTCGGGCTTGACCCGAGCATTCATCTTTCGCGGAGGCCTGGATGTTCGAACCACTGGAAGGCGGCTGTCTCTGCGGCGCCGTTCGTTATCGCGTGACGAAGGCGCCGCTCGACAGTGGCTATTGCCATTGCCGGATGTGCCAGAAATCCTCCGGCGCGCCGCTGCAGGCATCCGCCGAATTTCCTTCCGATAGCTTCGCGTTCACCAAGGGCGTAGCGAAGCCGTATCGCTCTTCGCCCGCGTCGGTGCGCCACTTCTGTCCCGATTGTGGAAGCCAGCTCACCTTCCGCGCGGCGGAAGATCCGATTTATGTCTCGGTCAATCTGCCGACGCTGGATAAGCCCGAAGCTTTGTCACCGCGCATGCATATCTGGATGGCAAGCCGCCTTCCCTGGTTCGAGGTGAAGGACGAACTGCCGCGCTACGAGCGCGAGGGCCCACCGGTCGGTTGACAACGCCGGGCGGGTTGCACCTGACGCAGCCTGCCACCATGTTCTGCCCGTCATGGACCGATCCGAGGACGAAAACGATCTCGTCGCCCTGCATGCCTGGCTGATCGAAGCCGGGCTGGAGGGAATGCCGGTCGAAACGATCTTCGATGGATTCTGCCGGCGGCTGACAGCCGCGGGCATACCCATTGCGCGCGGCTTCCTCTCGATGGGCAGCCTGCATCCGCTGCGCCGGGCCAATTCCATCACCTGGGCCGGTGGGCAATTGACCGATGTGAGCGATTTCGGCCACTCGAACATGGCAACGTCCCTGTGGGCGGAGAGCCCGTTCAAATTCATGATGGAAAATCACATCACCCGGCTGCATCGCCCTCTTTTCGGAAGCAATGCCAAGCTCGATTTTCCGGTGTTGCGGGAATTCCGCGAAGCGGGCATGAGCGAGTGGCTCGCGCTGCTGCAAGGCTTCGGCTGGGGCTCCAACAATCCCGCAGGCGAGCAGTTCGGCGTCGTCCTTTCCTGGACGACATCAGCGGCAGTGGGGCGTCCGCAGGGCTGGCGCACGGAAGAACGTACGGCGATCGAGGAACTGTCTGCCACGCTGTCGCTGGCGACGAAGGCGAGCGGCGCGCCACTTGCGACCCGCGAGGTGCTGGCGGCCTATCTTGGCAGCGATGCCGCGCAGCGGGTCAGCGCCGGACAGGTCCAGCGCGGCGATGTCAGCCGCATCGAAGCCGCCATCCTTTATGCCGATCTGCGCGGCTTCACCAATTTCGCCGACGAGACAGCACCGGAAGAAGTCATCCGCCGGCTGAATGGCGTGTTCGACTGCCTGGGTGAGGCGGTGCGTGAGGGCGGCGGCGAGATCCTGAAATTTCTTGGCGACGGGGTGCTCGCCGTGTTTCTCGCCGGCAGCAGTCTCGAAGCGGCGGCGTCCGCGGCCTTCAACGCTGCCTGCAGCGCGCGCGACAAGACGACAACGCTCAGCGAGCGCGAACTCGTAGCGGGCCATGCGCCGCTTTCCATCGACATGGCGCTGCATGCCGGCGAACTCACCTACGGCAATATCGGAACTGCCGAACGTCTCGATTTCACTGTGATCGGCCCGGCGGTCAACGAGGCGACAAGGCTGGAGGCGCTGTGCAAGCAACTCGGCGCCCCGATCCTGATTTCTGAATCGTTTGCCCGCGCGGCCCCGACCTTGCGCGACCGCCTGCGGTCCATGGGCCATCATCGCCTGCGCGGCGTGCGCGAAGCGCAGGAAGTTTTCGCCCTCAGCTAGAGCGAAAGCCCGAGCCTGCGGCCTTCGAAGGTTGCGGCTGGCGTATGGCGCGGCGCCAGGCAATCGCCCACCGCCTTGAAGGCGACGCCATCGGCCTGGAGCGCGTCCGCGATGTCGGTCTCAGCCAGGTTCACCGTCGCCAGCACCAGCGTATCGAAGGGCAGTGTGCGCTCGCTACCGTCGAGCAGACTACGGATGGTGGCACTGTCGCCATGCCAGGCAGTGACCGCCGATTCCGTGAGGAACGTCGCGCCGAGCTTGGCCAGTCGCATGCGCAGCGGCAGATCGGCGGATGTGCGCACGATCTCGCGCCCGACAAAGGGATCGGGGGTGACAATCGTCACCTGATGGCCTTTCTCCGCCAAATGCCAGGCGGTGCCGCCGCCGCGCCAATTGCCGCCATCGTCCAGCAGCAGGACGCGCCTGCCGAGCTTGGCCTCGCGGCGCATCACGTCCTCGACGGAGAAGACGTTGTCGCGCTCCACGCCCGGCAACCGGTCCACATCGGGCAATCCGCGCTGCCAACCAGTTCCGGTTGGACTCGATCCGGTGGCGATCACCACCTCATCGGCGCCGAATTCCTTGATCTCGATCGCATCCATGGGTGTGTTCAGCATCACGCGCACCTGCAGGCGTTCGAGCTGACCTTCGTACCACTGGATCAGGTCGAGGATCTGGGCGCGGCGCGGCTGCATCCCAGCCAGGCGGAACTGGCCGCCCAGCTTGTCGGAGGCTTCGGCCAGCGTTACCTGATGGCCGCGTTCGGCGGCGACGCGCGCCGCCTCCATGCCGGCGGGCCCGCCGCCCACGACGAGCACGCGTTTGCCCCCGGCGGCTGGCTTGAAGGTATCGCCATCCCACTGATATTCGCGCCCGACGGAAGGGTTGACCAGGCAGCTGATCCAGTAGTCACGAGAGCGGCGGCCCCAGCACATCTGGTTGCAGGAGATGCAGGGCCGGATGTCCTGGCTGCGCCCCTCGCGCGCCTTGTTGGCCATATGCGGATCGGCGATCTGGCCGCGCACGATGCTCACCATGTCGGCGCCGCCGGAGGCGATGACGTAGTCGGCATTCTCGGGCGTGCGGATATGACTTTCGGCCTGGACACGGACGTGCTTCGCCACCTGCTTCAGCTGCTCGGCGAAAGGTGCGCCCAGTTTGTCCTCATAGACGAAGGTCGGGATAATCTTGGTGAAGTCGTAGTAGCTGCCGGTGCCGCAGCTGACATAGTCGTAGAGCCCGCGCTCGTCGTGCCAGGCCAGGATCTCCTGGTGGTCGGCGATGGACAGGATCTCCGGCCGGGTCGTGTCGACGCTGATCGCCATGCCGATGATGAAATCTTCGCCGGCGAGTTGGCGCATGCGGGTCAGAACCTCGGTCGAAAACCGCATGCGATTCTCGAAGCTGCCGCCATAGCGATCGGTGCGCCGGTTGGTGAAGGGCGACCAGAACTGTTCGAGCAGGGCGTTGTAGGCAGCCATGATCTCACTGCCATCGAACCCCGCTTCCTTGTCGCGCCGTGCGGCCTGGCCGAAGCATTCCACCAGCTCGGCGATTTCGGACTCGCTCATCCGGTGACTGCCGTCGGAATCGTGCATGGAGGGCAGGCCGGAGGGCGACCAGGCTGCCTCGAAGCTGTTGTCCCAGTCGCCGTGCGCGCCGACGTGATACATCTGGTGGATCATCACCGTGCCATGCTCATGACAGGCATCCGTGATGCGCCGGAATCCCGGAATGATCGCGTCTTCCTCGGCGCGGAAATTGCCGCGGGTGAGTTTTCCAGCTTTATGCACTGGCGCCGGCTCGATCACGATCATGGCGGCACCGCCACGCGCGCGTTCGCGGTAGTAGCCCAGGTGTTGGTCACCCGGCAGGCCGTCGATGCTCATATTCGCCGTGTGGGCGCCGAAATTCAGACGGTGTTTCAGCGTCTTGTGACGAAGCTTGAGGGGCTGAAAGAGGTGAGGATAGGCGGGCTTGGGCATGGGAGACCTGTGACGAACCGGTGACAAGCGATCATAGGACTCTCGCTTCGCTCGCCACAACAGAGCCACGCTAGACGATCACAATTATCACCGATAGGCTTGCGTCCGCTCGCCTTGGGGAGGCGACGGGGAGAAGGACGGTGCGCTTGCTTGCCGGAGCCGACCCTATTGCGCCTCGCGCGCGAAATTTGCTTGCCGCGGCCGCCGTGTTCGCCTTGGCCACCAGCGCGCCAGCCTGGGCCGATGACTCGGATATCGGCGGCCACCAGATCCATTTGGTGAATGCCGGCTTCGAGCTGGAATTTTCCGGCGGCATGGGGCTGGGATCAGCCGATGAGCTGAGCCGGATGCTGGATTCCAATCCCGCGGTGCGCGTGGTCCATCTCAACAGCTCCGGCGGTCTGGTCGGCGAAGGTCGCCGCATGATGGATATCATTCAGCGTCACTTGCTGATCACCACCACTGACAGCTACTGCCTTTCTGCCTGCACGCTCGCTTTTCTCGGCGGACGCGAACGCTATCTGGCGCCCAACGCACGCCTCGGGTTTCACAGCGAATATTCCGACAAGCTGAAGGACGCCCAGGTCGAAGCGATTCAACGCCAGGATGAGGCGACCATGATTTCACTCGGCATTCCGGGCGATTTCGTCGACAAGGCCTTCGCAACACCCAAGAACCGGATCTGGCTTCCGAGCGTGAGCGAGCTCGAAGAGGCTCACGTCATCACCGGCGTCCGTTCCGACTACGTGATCCAGGGCAGTGTGCCGCCGAGCGATTCGACCGGCGCAAAGCCGGGCGCCACGCCAAAACTGATCGGTAACGATACGCCGGCAGTGGAGGAAACGCCGGGCGGCATCACCATCTATCGCGGTCCTGGATCGTAACCGAGTTACCGGCGCGAGCGCTTGGTCGGCGCCTCTGCCCGCGCTAATCTCCGCCCCCTTTTCGAAATTCCGGGAGATCACAAATGGCCCTCGATTTCTATTACGGCTCCGGCTCACCCTATGCCTGGAAGGTCTGGCTGGTGCTGGAGCACAAAGGCATACCCTATAACTTCAAGCTGCTGTCATTCGACAAGGAAGAGACGAAGGCGCCGGCCTTCCGGGCCATCAACCCGCGGGGCAAGGTGCCGACCATCGTCGACAACGGTTTCGCGCTGTGGGAATCCGGCCCGGTTGCCGAATATCTCGAGGAACAGTATCCGCAGAAGCCGCTGATGCCGAAGGATGCGAAGGCGCGCGCCATCGTGCGGCGCATCGCCCAAGAAACGCAGGACTATGTCGAAAAGGCAATCGGTGGCCTGGCGGAAATCGCACTCTACAAAAAGGAAGCGCCGTCGAAGGAAGAACTCGACAAGGCGAAGGGCGCGGTGATGGAGGAGCTTGGGCGCATCGAGGCTCAGTTCGCCGGCCCCGGCGTGGCCGGCGCGCTGTCGCTCGCCGACTTCACCCTGTTCCCCTGGGTGCGCATGCTGCGCCGGATCGAGGACCGCAAGCCCGGCATGGGAATCAGCAACGACAAGCTGCCGCCGAAGCTACGCGGCTGGATCAAGATGATCGAGTCATTGCCCTATTGCGAAAAGACCCTCCCGCC
>CAZQLF010000168.1:0-6618 GCA_964594035.1 uncultured Rhodospirillaceae bacterium
CCTCGGTCATCGTCGCCCGCGGCCATTTCTATGGCGGGCGATTCATCGTGGCGCCGGAGGCACGGCTGGAGAGCGATGAGCTGCATGTCTGCCTGTTCCGCAAGGGCGGGCGGCTGCAGACGATCTACTATGCGCTGGCGCTCACGCTGGGGCGGCTGCACCGCTCGGCCCATGTGAAGATTGTCAAGGCGCGGCGCATCACCATCGAAGGCCCGCAAGGCGATCCGCTCCAGGGCGATGGCGATCTGATCGGTCGGCTTCCCGTCACCATCGAGCTATCGCCGACGGCAATTGGACTAAGAAGGCCGGCCTAGCGTTTGCGGCGCGGCGCTTTCGGCGGCGCGAGCTTCGGTCTTGCATCCTTGCGCAGGCGTACAGCGCTTGGGTGACCGGACCAGACATAGGGGATCTCTTGCGTATCCATTGGCAGGCGCCAGTGGTCCGGGTCCTCGTAGACGTAGGCACGCGTTGGAAAGTTCAGGACCAGCGCGTCGGTGGTTCCCAGATTCTGCAGTCCGTGCCACACCCCGATGGGCAGCACGATCATCGCGGGGCGGGCGTCGCCGACATGGACCTCGTTGATCATGCCGTGCGTCGGGCTGTCTTCGCGCCCGTCATAGAGCACGACCTTGAGCAGTCCCTGATTGACGAATAGCCGGTCGATGTTTCTTGCATGGCAGCTCCAGGCGCCGATGGCGCCGGGGAACAGCCGCGACTGATAGATATGGACGATGGGCAGGCCTGTCGGATCCCATTCGGGCCGGAAAACCTCGGTGATGATGCCGTGGTCGCGCGGGACATGGCGTACTTCGTGAATGTGGACACCAGCTATCGGCGTGCGAAGCACGTCCCAATTGGAATTGACGAGTTGGCCATCCTTGCGTGCGCCCGGCAACATGATGTTCCCCCGCCAATCAATTGGCGCGCCGATCAGGATCTTCGCTCGAGGCCCTTGAACCGCCGGGCAGCATTTACCCTCGCCCCCTTACCTGCAAGTAAAATTCGCCCCGCTCGCAGGCGGAAGGCTAGCCGCTCCAGTGCCTCGCGCAGGATATCGCCCATGAGCAGGTGAAAAGGCCGCATGCGCTGCATGCGCCCTTCCTTGCCGGCATAAAGTAGCCGGACCATTTCGCGCTGTTCGAAATCCGGTTCGGTCTGGATGCGGCGAAGCCACAAGGCTTGCTCGGCGTCGCCGTTATACCGATAAACATTCCGGCGCCAGGCGGCCGGAAACTTGACGACGGTTAACCGCGGCAGAAGCGTCAGGTTAAACCCGGCCTCGACCGCACGCCGGCAAAGGTCGGCTTCCGGGTCCAGGTCCAGCTCGCGATAGTCCCGCCAGCCCCCGATTTGCTCTGTGACGATGCGCCGGTGCATCAGGGACGATGGCGTAAGCGACATGCCGGAACGATATGTCGCGGCCGGCGGGGTGATGTCTAAATAGCGCTCATCAGGCCCAACCAGCTCGTTGACGCTGGCGCAAAGATCACAGCCTGCGCCGATGGCACCGACCAGCGCCTGCAAATGATGCGGCAGCCAGAGATCGTCATGCCCGAGATAAGCGATCAGCTCGCCTCGAGCCTGGCGAAGGCCTTGATTGTTGGGGGCCGATTGATGGCCGCTGTTGGCCGGAAGGTTGATCCAACGAACTCGTGGATCGAGGACGCCGGCGACCACCGCGGCGGAATCGTCGGTACAGCCATCGCCGACCACCAGCAGCTCAAAATCCTCAAATGTCTGCGCCATGACGCTGGCAATGGCATGGCGCAGCACGGCGCTGCGATTGTATGTGGGGATGATGACGCTGACGCGTGGCGAACTGGCCATTGCGGCAGACTAGCGCCTGATCGCCTCAGATCGCCACCTCAAGCTATCTGGAACAAGACTTACCCATTACGCGGCCGGAAGAGGCCTGAGATAGAGATGCTGCGCATGACCCCGCGGATAATCCGGAATCGTGGCTTTGCACACATAGCCGTGTCGCTCGTAGAATCCAGGCGCCTGGAAACTGTGAGTAACGACAAGCGACTGAGTACAACCGCGCCGAACGGCTTCCTTCTCGACAGCTCGAAGCAGCGCGCTGCCGATCCCCTGCCGCCGCCGCGATTCATGAACCCAGAGGTGAACGACATAACAGCAGCCACCCCAGGTATGCCCGTTGATGGCTGCAAGGATGTTGCCGGTTTCGTCTTTGACAACGCTGCTGAACGGTCTTCCGTCGCAATGTCCCGTCGCCTGAACATTGAATTCGTAGATTTTCGCATCGAGAAACGAATTGAGTTCGGCTTCGGCGTCGCCGGTCGGCTCCATAACCTGCGGATTCATTCGCGGTGCCAGGCGAGCGGAGCGGACGGTGCCTTCATCGCCCCGCGACCGTCATGCCGTCGATGCGCAAGGTGGGGGCGTTGGTGGCGTAGCGGAATTCCAGATCGTTCGCCGCGCGCAGGTTCTTGAACATCTCGCTGAGGCTGCCCGCGATGGTGATCTCCGAAACCGGATAGGCGATCTCGCCATTTTCGATCCAGAAGCCGGAAGCGCCGCGGCTGTAATCGCCTGTCACCATGTTGACCCCGAAGCCGATCAGGTCGGTGCAATAGAAGCCGCTGGCCATATCGGCCATCAGCGTCTTCGGCGTGTCCTTGCCGGGCGAGAGATGCAGGTTCGTCGTCGAGGGGCCGGGGGGAGACGACGTGCCGCGGCCGGCGCGGCCCGTGCTTTTCAGCTTCAATTGCCGGGCCGAGCGCAGGTCGAGCACCCAAGTCTTCAGGATGCCATCTTCCACCAGCGCCAGGCGCTCGGTCGCCAGGCCCTCGCCATCATAGGGCCAGGAGCGGTGGCCGCGCCGGCGATGCGGATCGTCGATGACGTCGACACCGGCCGTCAAAACCTGCTGCCCCATCCTGTCCTTCAGGAAGCTGACGCCCCGGGCGATGCTGGCGCCATTGATGGCACCCGCGAGATGGCCGACGATGCTGTTGGAAACCCGCCGGTCATAGATGATCGGTACCTTGGCCGTTTCGACCTTGCGCGGATTGAGCCGCTCAACCGCCCGCTCGCCGGCGCGCCGGCCGATCAGCGCTGGAGATTCAAGTTCGCTGCCGTAGACGGCCGAGGTGAAATCGTAGTCGCGCTCCATGGCCGTACCTTCGCCGGCGAGGACCGAGACCGAGACACTGGAGCCCGATGAGGCGTAGCCCTGGGCGAAACCGTTGGTGGCGGCGATCGCGGAATAGCTGCGGCCCCAACTTGCTTCCGCGCCTTCGGAGTTGGTCACGCCCGGAACGGCGCGGGCGGCGTCTTCGGCCTCGCGCAACCGGGCAATGAGCGTCTCTGTGCTGGGCTCCTCGGGATCGCAGAGATCGAGGTCGGGCACGCTTTTCGTGATCTCACGCGCGTCGGCGATGCCACAGAACGGGTCCTCCGGCACCACCCGCGCCATGGCCACGGCGCGCTCCGTCAATTCGTCCAGCGCCTTGGTCGATGTGTCGCTGGAGGAGACGATGGCCTGGCGCTTGCCGACGAAAACCCGCAGGCCGAGATCGCGGCCTTCGGCGCGTTCCAGCTTTTCCGGCACACCCAGCCGCTCGGCGACGCTGACGGAAGCGCCCTGCACGAAGACGGCATCGGCGGAATCCGCACCGGCCCTGCGGGCGCGGCGCAGCAGATCGTCGAGCAGATCGAGGGGTTGGTCGGTGGCCATGCGGGGTCCTTAGCGGTAGGCGGAACGACGGCGAACCGGCTTGGCCGGCGCCGATGAAAGCGGCAGACGATAGATAGGCAATGGCCGGGCAGGATCAATCTCGGATGGCCGGAAACCCGCCCGCGCCGCCCCCATGCGCCGGTAAAAGCCCGCGGCATTGGGATCGCTGACCGCGATCAGGGCCTGGGCACGATTGTGCCGCGCTTGCGCGACCGCGTGATTCCACAGCATGCGGCCGACGCCCCGACCGGATGCTGCCGGCAGCACGAACATATGGCTGAGGCCGACGCCGTCGGGCTCCGGCTCGAAGCCGTAGAAGCCCAAGACACCGCTTTCGTCTTCGGCGAGGAAGAAGGCGCGTTCGCCGATCATGGCTGCATCGACCGCAAGCGCCGCACGGCAACGGGCCATGAAGCTCGCCGGATAGCCCCAGCTCGCCTTGGCTTCCATGGCGATCTCGGTCAGGCGGCCGGCATCCGCCGGCCGTGCGCGGCGGATGTTGATCACTTCCAAATCGGCTTTCCGGAGCCGGGGAGACCGAGGGCGGGCCATTTCTTCGTGACCGCCTCGATGACCTCATCGCTCATGCGGATCTTGCTGCCCCAGTCGCGCTTCGTTTCAGGATGATGCTTGTTGGTGGCGTCGAGGCCGATCTTGGAGCCGAGGCCGGATTCGGGACTAGCGAAATCGAGATAGTCGATGGGCGTGTTTTCCACCAGCGTGATGTCGCGCGCCGGGTCCATGCGAGTTGAGATTGCCCACATCACATCCTTCCAGTTCCGCGCATCGATATCGTCATCCACGACGATGACCCATTTCGTGTACATGAACTGGCGCAGGAAGGACCACACGCCCATCATTACGCGCTTGGCGTGGCCGGGATACGCCTTCTTCATCGACACCACGGCGATGCGGTAGCTGCAGCCTTCGGGCGGCAGCCAGAAATCGACGATCTCCGGGAATTGCTGGATCAGCAGCGGAACGAACACCTCGTTCAGTGCCTCGCCCAGGATCGAGGGTTCATCCGGCGGCCGGCCGGTGAATGTCGAGAGATAGATCGGATCGCGCCGCATGGTGATGGCGCTGATGGTGAACACCGGGAACTGCTCGACGGCGTTGTAATAGCCGGTGTGATCGCCATAAGGGCCTTCATCGCCATACTGGTCGAGGGCGACATGGCCCTCGATGACGATCTCGGCCTCCGCCGGCACCTTCAGTGGCACGGTCTTGCAATCGACCAGCTCCACCTTGGCCCCGCGCAGCAAACCGGCGAACTGATATTCGGAAAGGGTGTCGGGGATCGGCGTGACGGCGGCAAGGATCGTGCCGGGATCGGCGCCGATGACGACGGCCGCGGGCAAAGGCTCAGGCCGTACCAATTTCCAGCGCGCATGATGCTGAGCCCCGCCACGATGCCTCAGCCATCGTATCAGCGTGGTGTTCCGTCCGGTCACCTGCATGCGATAGATGCCGAGATTGAAATTGTCGGCCTTGTCGCCCTCGGGATCGGGTCCTTGCGTCACGACCAGGGGCCAGGTGATCAGCGGCGCCGGCTCGCCCGGCCAGCAGGTCTGTATCGGCAGCTTCGCGAGGTCGACATCGTTACTCGTCCACACGATCTCCTGGCAGGGAGCGCTGCCGACGGTCTTGGGGCGCATGCTCATGACTGTCTTGACCATGGGCAGCATTTCGAGTGCCTCGCGCCAACCGCCCGGCGGCTCCGGCTGCTTCAGGAAGGCGAGTGTCTCACCCAGCTCGCGCAACTGGTCCGGCCGGCGCTCCATGCCCATGGCAACGCGATTGACCGTGCCGAACAGGTTCACCAGGACCGGCATGGACGAGCGCTTGCCGTCAGATCCGACGACGTTCTCGAACAGCACGGCCGGCCCCCCCTCGGCCAGAAGCCGGGTCTGGATCTCGGTCATCTCGAGATGCGGGCTGACCGGCTCGCGCACGCGAACGAGCTGGCCATCCTTTTCCAATCGCTCGATGAAATCGCGCAGGGATCGATAAGGCATTCGGCGGGGCTTCGGGCTACCTTGGCTGGCTAAACGTGCGGCATCTTACGATGGAGACCGGCGCTTGCGCCAATTCCCCGCGGAATTCGAGGCATTTCTCAGCGCCAAAGGACGGCGGCTCCTGGCCGGCCGCTCCGAATTGGTGGGCGCCTTGGCCGATCCGCGGCGCCGGTTTCTGGCCGCCGATGCGCTCCTCGACCCGCGCCAGATCGAAGCTGCGCGGAAGCTGCTGGATGAGGCCCTGCTGTCCCATCTCGCGCGCGTCAACCGGCCGATCCCGCCGGAAGCGACATGGGAAATGCGCGAGAACTATGCCGAACTGTTGCCCAAGACCATGCGGGTATCGACGGCCACCTTTGAGCGCAAGCGCGGCCGGGCCTGGCAGGCGGCGGTCGAGATCGGGTTGGCTGCGATGCTGGGTTCGGAGAGCTTTCGGCGCTTTGCCGAGGCGTTGGCCGGTCGTGCTTTGGCAAAATCCTGGGGCATGCAGGCGCTGTGCTATGGGTCGGGCGACTACGCCGGTCCCCACAACGATCACCAGCCCGAGAACCCCAAGGCGAAGCAGGGCTATATCGATATCCATCTCTCGCTGCCGAACCGCGACGTGGCGCAACAATTTCTCGTCTATGCCCAGACAGGGCATTTCACGAAAATCGAATCCGTGACCAGGCCCGCCCGCATCACCGCCTATCGCCTGCCGCTCTGGCATTACACGACACCGCTGGTTGCCAAGCGCGGCCGCGAAAGCTCGGCGCGACGCTGGGTGCTGCTGGGGACGTTCCTTTATGCCGAAGCATCTTCCCGCCCTACGCCGGGCACAATAGGCTCGCGGGCCAAGGGATCATCAACGGAACCCAAATCATGACGGACAAGGCAAAAAAGCGTATCCGCAACGCCGAT